>BTID01000336.1:0-1303 GCA_036245275.1 Termitinemataceae bacterium | reverse complement strand
TTTTTTAAATCCGTTGCATTGACTTGTGTATGTCCGCTAAAAGCTCTGAACTGTGTATCACAATATTCTGTGTTCAAAAATGCGGTAAGCCCTAAGGCAAAATCTTTTTTAAGGCTACCATGTTTGTGATGAATGATGTTAAGATGATTTTATACTGCAAAAAAATCGGCAGTCAATGAATCAGGTGTAATTAAAGTGGCGCAAATACGCCGTTTTTCTTCTTTTGCTGAAAAACGCTTCACTAAAATATAATATCCTTTTCTAAATGCGTTTTTTGTGATTTCCTCCTCATCCAATAGAATCGAATTTGCCTTTTTTGATGTTACAGGCCATGTGATTTTTTGATTTCGTGTATGCACAGCATATAAAAGCGGAATGCCCCTGGTGTGATTATCAAACACAAGTTTATCTTTCATACGAAAGTCAACTATAGAGCCGGTTGAAACATCAAAACATAAATCGCTGTGGCAGCAAGCAAGTGTAAAAGTCTTTGCTTTATCATTAGTGTTAGGGAGAGAAATATATAATTGCTTATCGTTACAGTCAACTATTCTTGTAAATGGCATTGATATTTCATGGTATTCTGAAAACTGCTTGTCTCTTGAAAAACTTATAATCACTTTTTCATTTTGTGTTCTTGTTTTTTTTAATGTGATAATAACATTTTCCTGCAATACTTTTTCATCACGAAATGCATTATCACGAGTTTCAAAAGAATGTATTTGCAAAATTGATGTATTTGCAAGCAAGAATTTCCTAAACGGTAAAAAATATAAACCATTACAAAAACTGCGTGGGACGATTGCTGTAAGGACACCATCATCAGCAAGTAACTTTATTGCAATGGCAATAAATGCGCTGTATGTATTTACTGTCTCAATACCTATATCGTGAAGTGATTTGCGATACGCAGAATCAGAGTTGATTTTTTTATATGGCGGATTCATAATAACAATGTCATATTGCTTTTCAAGATTACACATAATGTCAAAACAATTTCCAGTAATAAAATCTTTGTTATAAATATTAAAGAAAAACCGTCCGTCAAGGAATAAACCTCTATACGCACTGTCTAAGTCGGGTAGAATTGTTTTATCCAATTCGTATGCGTCAAGATTTACTGTAAGTTTATGATGCTGGTTAAGCAGTTCACCAGCAAGACAGCAGGACAGAACACCCAATCCGGCTCCGGCATCTAATATGGCGGCATGATCGGTAGACTTCCAAAATTCAGCCGTTGTTTTCGCCATATACCGAGCTATCTCTACAGGTGTCAGATACTGAGCAAACTTTATCTTGTGGT
>BTID01000335.1:0-1505 GCA_036245275.1 Termitinemataceae bacterium | reverse complement strand
TTAAACGGCATATTTTCCGGCATGCTTGTTTTAGGTTTTTTGCCTGTCATAGAAAACGCACTTCACCTTGCTACAACATTCAAGTTGATAGAACTATTGGATGTAGGCTCTCCAATTTTAAGAAAACTTTCAACAGCTGCACCCGGAACATGGAGTCATTCGATGATGGTTGCAACACTTGCCGAAGAAGCTTGCCGTGCAATAGGTGCTAAGTCATTGCTTGCCCGCGTAGGTGCATACTATCACGATATAGGAAAAATCGATCAACCCGATTATTTTGTAGAAAATCAAAAAGAAGGCAACAAACACAATGAATTAAATCCTAGACTTTCTGCAACAGTTATACGAAGCCATGTAAAACTTGGTGTAGAAAAAGCGCGGGCTATATCGCTGCCTAACGACGTAATTGATATTATTGCAGAACACCATGGCAACTCGTTGATACAATGGTTCTACACTGCCGCCCAACAAAAAGAAGGTGAGGTTAACCGCGAAGATTTTTGTTATCCGGGTAGACCGCCTAAGACAAAAGAATCTGCGGCGGTTATGCTTGCAGATGTTACAGAGGCTGCAACAAGAGCTTTAGAAAATCCAACAGTTGCCCGTATGGAAAAACGAATTCAGGAACTGTTTGACACAAAAATAGAAACAGATCAGCTTTCCGAATCTGCGCTTACATTTCATGATCTGCAAATTATAAAAGATACTTTTGTCCGCGTGCTTGTCGGGTACCATCATTCAAGGATTGAATATCCAAAGCTGGTTACGGCTGGCAATTAACAAAGAGCATTAAATAGTGAATAGTGTTGATATTTCTGTACAAGGTGTAAAAATGCCTGCATGGTGTCAGGCTGTAGAAAAATTTGTCCAGAGTGTGTTAAACGAAATAGATAAAGACAGCTGGAATGTTTCGATTTTATTTTGTTCTGCAGATTTTATGCGGCAGATGAACAAAATGTATCGCGGTAAAGATGAGTCTACAGATGTGTTGTCGTTTGCACAGGGTGATGATGCTGCGGATGTTGACGGCATTTTTTATGCAGGCGACATATTAATATCACTTGAAAATTTAGCAGAAAATGCACAGCGTTTTTCCGTTACGCAAAACGAAGAATTGCAGCGCCTTTTAATACATGGCATCTTACACCTTGCAGGAATGGATCATCAAACTAATGAACCTAGCGAAGCAATGCTGATTAAGCAGGAAGAAATTCTAAAAGATATATTTTGCACACTGATTGCCTAAATAACACCTCTATTATCAATTTTTTTGGACCATAGATTTTACATGCAGAATCATACTATCATGATATAATACCCGCATCATGCGGGCAAACATCAATAGTAAGGTATCATACAAATGAAAAAAAGATTGATTACATCAACACTGCCCTATGTGAATAATGTACCGCATTTAGGTAACTTAATTCAGGTGCTGAGTGCTGATTGTTTTGCGCGGTTTTGCAGATTGCGCGGTTATGAAACATGCTATGTGTGCGGAACTG
>BTID01000334.1:0-1050 GCA_036245275.1 Termitinemataceae bacterium | reverse complement strand
AAAAATTACTGCAATTATAGTGCCGATGTATGCAAGTATTCCCTCGTTCAAATCTTCCACCATCGTAAACTTTCCATCTACAAAACCAAAGTTGGACAAGAACCAAATTACAACTGCCGAAAGTAAAATTACTGATCCCGCCCTTTGTATAAATGATGATCCCCTCTCCCACATACTAAGCCATATACTTTTTGCAGTAGGTAAATGATATGCAGGTAATTCCATTACAAACGGAGAAATATCACCGGCGAACATTTTTGTCTTTTTTAATATAAGGCCGGAAACTATTACGCAGACAATTCCCATTAGATACGCGCTAGGTGCTATCCACCATTTGCCCCCTAATACAGCACCGGAAATTAATGCGATAATAGGTAACTTTGCACTGCAAGGCATGAATGTTGTTGTCATTATTGTCATGCGTCTGTCCGCGATATTTTCGATTGTGCGAGACGACATGATACCGGGTACTCCGCAACCTGTTCCAATCAACATAGGTATAAAACTTTTTCCCGATAGTCCAAAGTGTCGGAATAATCTGTCTAAAATAAATGCAACGCGCGACATATAACCACATGCTTCAAGAAATGCAAGAAAAAAGAACAGCACGAATAACTGCGGTACAAAGCCTAATACAGCCCCTACACCGGCTATTATGCCGTCAAGTATTAAACTGTTAAGCCACATCGCCGTTCCGGCTGCCTCCAATAAACTGCTAACTGCTACAGGAATTCCGGGTACAAAAATGTTCTCTCCTATGTTAAAACCGTCTCCAAATACACCGTCATTCATCCAGTCTGTTACCCATGCGCCCACTGTTGTTACCGAAATAAAATAGATTAGAAAAATAAATACTGCAAAAATAGGCAACGCTAAAATACGGTTTGTAACGATGCCATCGATTTTATCCGACACCATTATGTTGGTTTTATTTTTCTTTTTTAAACACACTTGACGTATTTTGCTGATAAAATTATAACGTTCTTCGGTAATAATACTTTCAATATCATCATCATAAACTGCGGTAAATTTATCGTTGCAAGCTTCCAA
>BTID01000333.1:0-1472 GCA_036245275.1 Termitinemataceae bacterium | reverse complement strand
TGATCGCAATATTGAGCTTGATGTTCCAATACTTTCTATCGGTAATGAGTCAGGCGAGGCAGTTGTTCAAGTACTTAAAAGCATAGACATTGATAAGCTTTTCTTTCGGTTATTTAAAGAGCCGTTAAAAGAAAATTGCTATGCACTAATTGACGCTATAAATACACGAATAAGGGCTTCAAAAGCTACACTTGATTCTAATAATGCGCTTATAAAAGAAATGGAAGAAAGCGTACTAAAGATACAACGTAAAGCCGATGATATGATTTTGAATGTGCAATCCCGGTATTCAGGCGGATTTGTAGCATCGGTGGTAAACAAAGACATTGGAAGGGCACTTGATTCTTCGCTTGATGAATTAGTAAATATGGCTGTAAAAGGTGATTCTGATAGCACCTCGCGCCGCCTGAATGAAATAATCCAGATGACACTTGCAACATCTGTAAAAAGTAAACTTGGCGATATTGGCAATCAAATCGCCTCTGACTTTGCGCTTGAAGTTAGTGGGATTGATAGAATCATGAAGGACTGTGCAATAGATGAGAACTATGCACAAAATATGACTGTCTCTGTACAAACTACATTTACAACATTACAAACACTAGCCGATAAGTGGACAGATCCAGATAACAGTAAGACGCGTGTCGGAGCTACCGGTCTTGCCGCTGTGGCGACAATATTTTTGGGACCGGTTGGTGATATAATTGCTTTTCTACTACCAACGGTTATTATTCCGCTAATTGCTAATTTTCAAAAACAGAAACAGATTGAAACATTGCGTAATAAATTTCTTACAGATATTTTTCCCGGAATTAAACTTAGGCTTCAATCTGATATACAAGCCAATCTTGATGAGCATATAAAAATTATGATCGAACAAATTAGAGATCAATATGAAGAAAAAATAAACGCACAAAAAGCAGAAGTTGCTAATGCTATCGAATTGAAAAAAACGGCGGCAAACGAAATACAACAAGAAATTACCGAGCTGGATAATATTCGTAACAGTGTGCAAGCACTGACAAATAAAATAATGGAGGAATAAGATGTCAGAATCAATCGTAGAGAAACTAAAAAAACTTGAAAGTGTAATTACAGACTATGATGAGATCATTACAGAGGATATGAAAAATCTCCGTAAAGAATACGCCGTGATGTCGTCAGAGAAATTAAGCGAAAAACTTAATGAAGAAAAAGAAAAAGGTAAAGTTTTAACCATAGGTATTATCGGTAAAGTAAAGTCTGGAAAATCTTCGCTCTTAAATTCAGTTTTCTTTAATGGAGAAGATGTTTTACCGAAGGCTGCCACACCTATGACAGCATCTCTTACAGTTTTAACTTATGGAGACACATTTTCTGCAAATGTTGAATACTTTAGCGCTAATGAAATTGAAGATATTAAAAAAGGACACAATTCATACAAAATAGAATTTGAAAAACTTTACGAAGAAGAAAAGAAAGACATGACCGAA
>BTID01000332.1:0-1006 GCA_036245275.1 Termitinemataceae bacterium | reverse complement strand
GACCTGCGCTGCAACATGTTATGAGCATTGCCGCCGTTATCTGCATAATTGCGTCTATTTCCGGCGATACATCGCAGGATCTTAAAACAGGTCATCTGCTAGGTGCGACACCCCGCTATCAGCAGATAGGCGAAATTATCGGCGTTTTTGCCACATCGCTTGTTATAGGCGGAATTCTGGTTTTGCTGGATAA
This sequence comes from Termitinemataceae bacterium, assembly GCA_036245275.1. Taxonomy (GTDB): domain Bacteria; phylum Spirochaetota; class Spirochaetia; order Treponematales; family Breznakiellaceae; genus BTID01. The sequence continues at coordinate 813 of BTID01000332.1, read as the reverse complement.
GGCATGGGGCTTTGGTAATAGGGAATTGCCGGCGGTGCAGGCAACACTTATGAAAATGATAAGCGAAGGTGTTATGCTTGGCAATTTGCCATGGTCGCTTGTGTTTGCAGGTGCTGCCGTAGGTCTTGCCCTGGCATTGTTACGTCAGCCGGTATTGCCGATAGCCATAGGTATGTATCTGCCGATATATCTTACTGTTCCTATTTTTTTTGGCGGCATAATTCGTCTGCTTTGCGAGAAAACCGCAAAAAAACGCCAATCATCTCCACAGGCTGTAAGTGAAGTTGTTGAAAACGGAGTGCTATACTCAAGCGGGCTTATCGCCGGCGAGGGGCTTATGGGCATAATGTTTGCCGGTCTTACGGTAGGAGGCATAAATTTAAGCCTTGCAGCTTCCGGCAAAGAGGCGATTTTTGGACAGTGGGTATGTGCGGGCGGTTTCGTGCTTTTGGCAGCGAGTATCTTAAAATTTGCCGCAGAAAAGCATAAAAAGCTGCTGTAAAAAAATGCTAAGAAAATATTTTCTTTATAGTATCTGTGTTATCTGTGGTTAAAGGATCTTAGCCGCACTTTAAAACCACCTGCTTTTGTGCTACACTTTAGTTATGACAGAAGAGAAATTAAATTGGCATTCTGCATTTTATGACGCAATCCGCTTGGAGCTAGAGCCGTATTTAGATGTGCTGGAGTTCAGTTTTGAACATGAATTAAATACAAATCCGCTACGTATAGATGCTGTCATCATCAAGAAAGAAAAAGGGATAACAATCAAAAAGAATATTGCCGAAATTTTTGATGTCTATAATATTGTTG
>BTID01000331.1:0-1215 GCA_036245275.1 Termitinemataceae bacterium | reverse complement strand
AGGATAATTTGTGCATAGAATTGTGTATGTCGTTGCCTATTTTAACCCAGTCGCCTGTAAGAGCCTGTTTATCACGTTCTGCTCCATTGTAAAAATCTGGTATCCGACAGGAACCGCTAATATCAAAAGCCGATGAAAAACCTTTTAGAAAAGAAAAAAAATTGCTCTTATACACCGTCTGAAAGTTTTGCATAATTTAAATACCTCTTAGTATATTATTATAACTAATTTTATTTTTGTCTAGCAGACAATAAGACCCTAACGGCAGTTTAGCAGGTCTTTTATTTGATCTGCGCTTAGGATATTTGCTCTATCGATTATATTGTCTGTCAACATAAGTATTAGTGCATAATGTTCCATTGATTCCAGCCGGTAAAATGCTTCCATAAGTGATGTTCCCCATGAAAGCGCACCGTGATTGCCTAAAAGCACTGCCTTATAATCCTTGCAGTATGGCGCTATGGAATCAGGAATACCTTGCGAGCCCGGCTTTTGGTATGGCAGACAAGGCACCGCACCAAGGTTCACTAGGGCTTCAGGGTAAATAGGTCTATCCAAGCCTAGTCCTGCAATAGCAAAAGATGTACAAACAGGCGGGTGAGCGTGTGTAACGCCTAAAACGGCAGGGTTTTCGTTGTAAACACGCAGGTGCATTTTAATTTCAGAAGACACCTCTAGCTTGCCCTGCTTTACAATTGTGCCGTCAAGACGCAGCTTAACCAGCTCGTCAACCTTCATAAAACCCTTTGACACGCCGGTAGGGGTAGCCCATATTTCAGTCTCAGATACTTTGCAGGAAATATTGCCGTCATTGGCAGCCACATAGTTTTTTTGATACATCCGCCTGCCTACTTCAAGAATATCGTTGCAGGCCTGTTCGTCAGATAAAAATGTATTTTCACTCATAAATTATTTTATCACACCCTATGTTGTTTTGCCACTGTTGAATTGCTGCTGTTGTTTTGCTGCTAATTGAATTTCAATTGTAGAATTGATAGAATGTGGTAATGGCTAATGAAAATAAAGTTGCGCTCCATGTAGGTCTTGATGTTGGTTCTACTACAGTAAAGGCAGTCGTTATCAAACCGGATACTAACAAAGTTATATTTTCAAAATACCGGCGGCATAATGCAATGCAGAGCGAAACGGTAGCTGTTTTTTTAGAAGAAATTTTTGATGCGTTTTCTGAAAACGAATTGTGCATTGCAGTCTGCG
>BTID01000330.1:0-1304 GCA_036245275.1 Termitinemataceae bacterium | reverse complement strand
GCTGTGCTATAAGGTTATTAAATTCGTTCATGTCAACGTCTTGTCCATCGCTCATTTTTAAACCCATCTTGGCTAATCTGTTTGTGATGTTTCCAAGTTCTACAGATTTTGAAAGATATGGCAAGGCTTTCTCTGGGTCTTTTAGATCAGGATACATTGTTTTAGAATACCTATCAGCATATTCAAGAGCCTGATTTAAAGGCATTTTATAAATATCGCTAATCTTTGCCGCTCTCTCTATCGTATTCATTCGCTTTTCTCTAAGTTCAGGCGGGGTAATTTCAATTAGTTTAGCAACTGTTTCCCGCTGTTTTTCATTTATGATTGCATCGGAATCGTAGTAGTAACCTCTTGTCGTTTCGGGAAATGGCACTCTTTCGCTGTAGTCTGGTTTTAGGCTAACTCCCGCCGCTTTTGCCGATTCATTTTGAGGATTATATATTTCTGGGTTTTCTAAATCGCTCATTGTTATAACCTCATTCTGCCGGACTTTATTTGTATTTCTATTGGTGATTGACTTCCGGATGATGCGCTTGCTCTCGGCATAGTTTCAGGGTTAATAGTCCCCTTCCTTTCGGTCTCTAAAATTTTGGGTTCTGAATATATGGCTTCCCCAAAATGATTTTTATCCGCTGTCTGTTCGACTTCATTTATATAAGTGTAATTCCCTACAGGCTCTATTTCGTAATACTTTGTACCTGAGTTTTCAGGCACTTTGATAATTGCTCTGCCCTCACTCCATGTCAACTTAATAGCCGATTTTTCCACATCAAACTTTTTACTTGCAAGTTCTTTAATTTTATTTTGCAGAGCGATCGCACTCCCTCTTGTCAAAGAAGATGACTCAAAAAAGGCTGCGGGGAGATTGTTAAATGATTTTATATCCCTTAATAATTCGGCTCTGCTTTTTTCACTAAGTCCTATTTCCTCGTTTGCAATTTCTTTTTTAATGTATTTGTCAGCAAACGCATCAATAAGATCAAATTCGCCACTAAAAATTTTATTGTCTATTTCTTTTAATTGCCCTTTTATATATTCAGATTTTAACTTAGTATCTTTGGGGATGCTTAGCAATAAGCCAATACCTGCTTGCACTCGTAGATTACTCATTGTTTTTGATATTTCTTCGGCATCATCTTTTGCTAAATTTTTATCCTTTGCACCTTTCAGTAAAGAGTTTTTTGCTTTGTCTAAGAAGTTGTTATCAGGAAATACCATGCGTAAAATTTCTGCCCCTTCTGCGGGGTCTGTCTTATAAACATCGCTTTTTTTGACAGCAGCCGTCAAAGAAGCTACTAAGGCGG
>BTID01000329.1:0-1221 GCA_036245275.1 Termitinemataceae bacterium | reverse complement strand
CTATTGTATCAGAATTTTTTACAGCATTAAATTTTTCAACAGCCGCATCATATTCTTCTTTTGTTATGCCGCTATTTTTATTATAGCCTTCAATTTCAATATCCCTACCATCCGGATCCACATACTTAACCGGATTATTCCCCGCATAATGATACAAATGGAAGTTCACAACATTAAACACCCCACCCATTCCCGGCAGGTTGCCATTCCGCTTCTTCGCTTCATCATTTATAGGAGCACCCGGTATGTATTCTCCCAACGCCGGATCGGTCGAGAGCCACCTCGAAGTTCTCGGGTCTAGGTAGCGCGCTCCGTAATAATAGTTACCTGTTTCAACGTCTAACTCCTTACCGCTAAAGCGGAATATTGTATCAAGATTGTCAGTAGGAGTTTTTCGTTCCACCCAAAGTTCGCCGTAGGGCGTGTATTCGATACGCTCGTATTCCTTACCCTGATAATCCGTTATCAAACTGGCAGAACCTAAATGGTCGCTGTGATACCAATATTGTTTAGCACGCTCCTGCGATGTAAAAGTATCAGCACGGTTTACTTTTGTTAGTATGCGAGTTTCGCCTAAGAAAATATTTTTACTGTAGTTGCCTGTGTAATCGCTTGCTTGCCCATCATAGTGCCAACTATACATCTTATTAAAATACAAGGTCTCCGATGTTGTTCCGGTTGAAGAATGAGCAACCTTTGCCGTGCGCTCGCCGCCCTCGCCATAGATATAATTAACGTTATACCTTGAATCAGCGGAAGCAGATAATTCGTTCTTCTCATTCCAAGTATAGGTGCGTCCTGTTTTTTTATTTACAGCTGTTCTGCCAAACCCGTCTTCTTCCAAGCCCCAACCGTAATCCGATGTATATGTATTATCATCAAGCCTAGTAACTTCATGATCTTGACTTTGTGCGGCAGTAAAGGGCTGTTGTTGTTCGGCCGTAAGGTTTCCGTTCAAATCATATTTGTAATAGTTAGCTCCAATGCGTTTTGCCCTATGCACAAAACCGCTCTCGTATTCATAGTCGTAGGTATAGTTCAGATCGCTGCCTATTACGAATGACCTATTGCTTGCCTGAGAGCTTTCCTTTTTGGTCATGTTGCCAAGACCCTGTGTGTCAAAACTAAATTTTTGAGTGTAGGCAGCAGTGTAACTCTGATTACCTATTGTAAGTCCGTTTGTTGTTCCATCAGCTTTAGTAAGCTGATACAAGTCATCGT
>BTID01000328.1:0-1490 GCA_036245275.1 Termitinemataceae bacterium | reverse complement strand
TCGCATTGCAGCACTCAAAGAAGTGCTATTAAGCGATAAAATCCGTGCCTACATAGAAGACAGATGGCAAGACGGCAGTGTAATTCCAATTTTCTAGTCTTCGTAACTTATCAAGAGTGAGGGGGTAACTTTTGCCCCCTTGCTAACAAACAGTCCTTTTTAAAACTTTTAGTCTGGTATAAAAAACTTTAGTCTGTCATAATGTATCCTATGAACAATAAACCAATATTTCGCAGCACTACGGTGCTTGCTGTACGCCGCAATGGTAAAGTTGCTATGGCGGGTGACGGGCAGGTAACACTTGGCGAAACCGTTATGAAGAGTAATGCCCGCAAGGTGCGCCGCATGGCTGACGGAAAAGTTCTTTGCGGGTTTGCCGGTGCTACGGCGGATGCTTTTACGCTTTTTGATAGGTTTGAAGGCAAACTAAAAGAATATTCGACAGACTTGGCGCGGGCTGCTGTGGAGCTTGCAAAAGAATGGCGCACGGATCGCACATTACGCAAACTTGAAGCCATGCTTTTAACTGCCGACATCGAAAAAACGCTTTTGATTTCCGGTACCGGTGATGTTATTGAACCTGCCGGTAATGCCCTAGCAATCGGCTCAGGCGGCAATTATGCCTATTCTGCAGCATTGGCATATTTGGAAGGTTCAGATTTTAGCGCAAAAGAGATTGCTGAACGAAGCCTTAAAATTGCAGGCAGTATCTGTATTTATACAAACTGTAACATAATTGTAGAAGAATTATAAAATAAAATTATAAAAAGGATAGAATAAGTTATGTCAGAAAATAAAAATAAGGAAACCAAAAATTTAGATCACTTAACTCCAAAAGAAATTGTTGCGGAGTTAGATAAATATATTGTCGGGCAGGGCAAGGCAAAGCGTGCTGTCGCAGTTGCATTACGTAATAGAATTAGACGTTTAAAACTTGATCCAGAAATCCGCGATGATATTGCTCCAAAAAATATCCTTATGATTGGACCTACCGGTGTGGGAAAAACAGAAATTGCCCGCCGCCTTGCAAAACTGACCGGTTCGCCATTTTTAAAGGTCGAAGCAACTAAGTATACTGAAGTAGGCTATGTAGGACGTGATGTTGAATCTATGGTGCGGGTCCTTATGGCTGCCGGTTATCAGATGGTAAAGCAGGAGATGCAGGAAGCTGTTAAGGCGCAGGCGCGGGAACGTGCAGAAGAAGCACTTTTAGACTTACTGCTGCCCGGTTCCGGTAAAAAAAAGAAAAATTCCAAACAAGATAATGGGAGTATGCAAGGTAAACCCATAGTTACACCTGTGGGATCATTTTCGATAAACCAGAATGAAGGCGGTCCTAGCGTTATGGGTGCGGCAATTCAGGTTGGAATTCCAATTATCCGTAAGAAAAAGAGCAGTGATATTTCCGAAAAGATCGCCGCAAGACCATTAACCGAAGAAGAAATGGCTGCCGCTGCCGTTGCCGATGCAAAAAATGCCGACACACGCGA
>BTID01000327.1:0-1047 GCA_036245275.1 Termitinemataceae bacterium | reverse complement strand
TCGTCAAAGACAGCAGCAGGGCTGCCGCCAAGGCAGCTGCCGTAAAAAAAACGCGTTTTCATGGAACCTCCGACTGATATAACAGGTTAAAGCTCATGCAGGGGCTTAGGATTGCGGCAACCGCAAACGAACCTCAATAAGACCCGTGCCGAGCATCCAATCTACGGGACACACTCCTTGTCTGCCTGATAAGAATTCATCTGATTTCCACTATTTTTCAACTTTTGTACCATTGTCTTCAACATGAAGAATTTTACATGTTTTACACATGTAATCTTCTCTTGCCGCATAACTACAAACAGATATTGACAAAAACATCACAAAAGCTATCATCAAAAATACCACAGTTTTCATATGTCTTCCTTATTAATTATGAGAATAATGTGTACATCTCATCTCACTCCGTGTACTTTTGTCAAATATCCTTGTACTGTAAATCACCCACCCTTCAGAACCCTTTTTACTTCCTTTAGGGTTGCATGGATATTTGCGGCATCAATGACTTTACCGTCAACATAGACCTTTACCGAGTTGTTTTGTTGACCACAAATATTTACTACCGCATGACTACATATTGGCGCCGCCAAAAATAATATCAAGACGAAAATCAAAAATAAGATAAATTTCATATAGTCTCCTTTTTATATTATATTTATTTCTATGGGAAGTAGCATCACCCAATCTAACTAATTGAAGATTTCCAGTGTTGCCGTCAAAGTCAACCGCTGCGGCACCGCAACTCTCCGCAAGCGCACAAAGCGTCGCCTGCCTGGAAAGCAGATGACGGCGCTTTGTACGCTTGCGCCGCTATGCTTCGCTAGGCGCTTTCATACAGTTTCGTCATGATGAATTCCCTGTGTCCCAGTGTTTCAGCCGAAGTATTCCGCCCGTTGCAGGTGCGGAACATCATTTCAAGCAGTTTGTCGCCGGCCTGATCAAGATTGAGCTCGCGGCGCAGAATGCCTGAAACATCCACGTCAATATGTTCGTTCATTGTGCGGACAGTGCGCGGGTTGGCTGAAAGCTTGATCACCGGCAGAATGGGAT
>BTID01000326.1:0-1027 GCA_036245275.1 Termitinemataceae bacterium | reverse complement strand
GTAATATATTCTTCCCATTTCACGTCTTCAAAAATTTTATTAAAGTTTTTTTGTGTCAGTGCTGTTAGCACACCGTTTACCATAATTTTTGCTTGTAATTTTTTGTATTCTTCAATACGATTTTTGGGTATTTATTGCTTTTGCATTTGCAGGCTATTTTGAAGTTAGTACAAATTCCGAAAAGCTTATGGATATGAAAGATGATCTTGTTTTACTTTCGGCAGGGGTGGGATTGTTTATGTCGCTCTGCTGGTATTGTGTAGGAAAAGGTTCAAAATACTGGCAAGAGAATTGGGAAAAGCATGTGGACTGGTTAGAAGACGATATAATGGGACCCTTGTATAAACATGTATTGGCTTATAAGCAAGGGAAAATAGGATTAATTTCTCCGACAAAAGCATTTCCTTTTTCTGTAAGTAAAATAAATCAACTTTTATCATTTGCAATTTGTCTGGTTTGGGCATTTTTATATATGAGCAATTTTTTGCAAATAATAAAATGCGAATTAAATTTACACGCACTGATAATAACAGCTTTGTTGATAATATTGGTTTTTCTATTATTTCATGGTTGTAAAACTGAATGTTATAAAAACTCTAACTCCGGCGAGGATAAAATGCACTGTAGAAGCGATAAAAATTAAGCCATTTGCAAAAAACGTACGTAGCGCTGCGGGGTGTGTGGCGGTAACTATGGATTTTTGTGATAATGAAAAATTGCCTTACGCAATTTGCAGGGAGCAGTACGCGGCTCGGAGTGCGCGTACAAAAACAAAACACAAAAAGGAGAAAAAGAAAAATGGATGAAACGATTATTGTTGAAACAGAAGAAGAATTAGAGACGCTCAAAAAGTACGGGAAAAAAGCAATTCTTAAAGGGCACCTCTAAAAACTCATGCGCCGCAATCTTGCACCGTCTTTCTCCGCATCTTTTTTATCATTCTCACAAAAATCACCATCTTACCGTCCCCAACATCTGCATGACGCCGAATGTTTTCCTAAATCGACTTAAATATACTTTTTGCTGA
>BTID01000325.1:0-1012 GCA_036245275.1 Termitinemataceae bacterium | reverse complement strand
AATTATTGCAAACCGGCAAAGTTGCAGTTGTTATTCAAAATTCTGCACTTAAAAAACAACTGCCAAATTGATATTTGTTTCGTTGCTTAAAAACTATAGCAAAGAACTTTTACACATTGAAGGCTTGCGTCTATTACAAATTGCCGATGGTAATGAAAACTGTACAGAAAATATAGAAACCGGAAAAAACGGAAAACCTTTTTTTAAAGATCGCCATGCTGAATTTAATATATCACATTCTAACCGTGCGGCAGCTCTTATTTATAACACAAGCAAGAAGTCCTCCGGCGGCGCAGTTTTGAGTACAGGAATTGATATACAAAAAATAAATTACAAAAAAGATATAACAGGAATAATGGAAAAAGCATATAGTGCAAATGAAATTGAATATATAAAAAATGCGCCGGATGTTATTGAAAAACAAAAACGTTTTTACCGCGTATGGGTACTAAAAGAAGCGGCTATCAAATTAAATTCACTTTCTGTTTTTGATATAAAAGAGATTCCGTCTTTTATAGACGATGATGGTTTGTTATGTGCGGCACAGACTATGCATTTTGATTATTTGATAAAAATGTTTGAATCGGCAGACGAAACATATATGCTTGCCGCCGCAATAGAATCCGCAACAGGACAGTCCAAACTTTTGCAGCAGGATATTGTTTTTTCAGGGCAATGAACAACAATTTACGCTTTCCCCATAGAGTATTTGACCTTTCGTTCGCAAATATCCTGTTAGGCGGAAAAAAATTGGCCGCGAAACTTTATATTAGGCATAATTAATTTTTTAACTTTGTAGTTTAAATTCCGCATTTTACATAAAAACTTAAAATAGGGTTTGCATTATTTAAAATATTAGTTAGACTATATACACTACATGGAGGTAACAAAAATGTACAGAAAAATAGATTTAATAATTGCGGCAGTAAGTATTTTATTTGTTGGGTGTGTCAGTCAACCTAAAGAAATTTCTGAATTGGAAAATGTATTTGATAAATTCAAAGTTGACGGT
>BTID01000324.1:0-1014 GCA_036245275.1 Termitinemataceae bacterium | reverse complement strand
TTTTGTACTGCAACACGTTCAAGCGGCGATCCGAATGCAAAACTTATAGAATCGCTATCACAGCCAATAACAACTGCACCAGCTTTTAAAAATATTTTACTTACTTCTTCGCGGAATTTTTTTTGAAGAGCTGAAAATTCTTTAGCACTAAGCCTATTTTCTAATGCACTCAATTTACGCTTTCGTATTACAACAATCGCTGCACTTGCAGCTTCTTCTTTTTCTATTGAATGTCCGCTGCCTAAAACAACAAGCGGCTTTATATATGTTTTAGGCACAAACGCATATATATCACGGCGTAAACTTGATGCTTGGTGTGATTTTATTGCAAAAGCGTAAAGTGTCGATGTAAGTGTTCCTGCCGCCGCCGTAAGGGTTGGAATAAACGGATCGATCCAGTACGCAGAAAAAATAAAACTAACAGAAAATGCTATCAGCGTAAGAAAAGAAACAAAAACAGAAGAAAGCAGCGAAAACAAAAAATTAGAATTGTTTATAGTCATCAACAACACAAGCAAAGTGATTACAGAAAAAAATATTATAACTGCGTTTCTGCCGGGGATTATATAATTATTAGTTAAAAGTGAATTCGCAAGAAGCGCAGATGTATAAGCTTCGCTATTTTCTTTTGCACGCTGTGTAAAAATATTTTCGCTTGCATCATCAAAGTTGCGGGCAATAGCACCGGCAATGCAAAATGCACCGGAAAGATTTGTTTGTAATGCGATTCTGGAGGCATTCATATTATTATAAAGATCGTTTGCAGTTTGAAATATTGTTAATTGCTCTGCTTGCAGCGCTTCTAATTTTTCCAAACCTGTTGTGCTAAGTTTTTCTGTTTCCTGTATTTTTGCAAATGCTTGTTTTATTTTTGTTACAGTTATGCTGCTTCCGTTTTTTGATTCTGCAAAAAAATCATCTAGCGATTTAAAATAAGCATATCGATTCTCTATCCACAATGTTTTTGTTTCATCATCATTTGGATTTTCTAACAATTCGCCTAATGTTTCTTTT
>BTID01000323.1:0-1131 GCA_036245275.1 Termitinemataceae bacterium | reverse complement strand
CAAAAAACAGTGTATAATAAAACGATGAGTTATACACCGAAATTATTTTTGGATGCGGCTGTATTCAGTTTTTTTATAGATGGCAAGCAGGGGCAGAAGCAAAACAGCAGCACTAGTGTTCCGTAATTGACAGATACATAAATACGCTCTATACTTAGGTATGGCTATTGCATTAATACCCGCACTGATTGCGGAAGATAAAATCCTAATGGAAAATTTACTTGCAAGCGGATATATCATGCACAAATTTGCAGTTCGCTTGCAAACGGTTTTGAATCGGGCTAAAGGAATAAAGCCCAGTGAGATATCAAAATGTCTTGGTATTCATATCAATAGTGTAAGTGCGTTCGTAAAAAGGTATAACGAAACCGGTTTAGATTCACTTTTAAAAGACAAGACGCGGAAGCCCGGAACTGCTCCTATAAGTGATGAAATAAAAAATAAGGTGATAGACATTGCTTGTCACGAAAAACCTAAAGATGCAACACATTGGAGCACACGCAAACTTGCAAAACGCGTTGGTATAAGTCACAACAAAGTAAGCGAAATATTGAGAGCCGCTGATATAAAGCCGCATATCCATTCATATTATTCATTCAGCAATGATCCCGATTTTGAATTCAAATTGCGCGACGTTGTCGGATTGTATATGAATCCGCCTGATAATGCCGTAATCTTGTGTGTAGATGAGAAAACACAGATACAAGCACTCGAAAGAACGCAACATACTATTTTCCCTCAGCAAAATCTGCCATCACATCAAAGCAATGATTATTACCGTCATGGAACAACAACGCTATTTAGCGCGTTGGATTATCTCTCCGGAAATGTAATTGGCGAGTGTAAAGATAAGCATACTTCAGAAGATTATTTGAACTTCATAAAAAAGTTAGATAAACAATGCGCGAGTGGAAAAGTTTTGCATATTGTAGCCGACAATTACGCAACACACAAAAGTAAATTATTGAAAGACTATATAAATAAAAAGCCGAACAGATTTGTTTTGCATTTTACTCCAACACATTCATCATGGCTCAATTTAGTTGAAAGATTTTTTAGAGAAATTACAACTGAAAGGATACGCAGGGAAAGTTGGAATTCTGTAAATGAATTAACTGCCGCAATAAAAGA
>BTID01000322.1:0-1044 GCA_036245275.1 Termitinemataceae bacterium | reverse complement strand
TCTGCTGTATGACCGGCATCTCCTACAACAGTCAAAGGGATCAGATCAATATAGTCTCCTAATTTTATAACACTTTGCGCCTCTGTTGTATCTACGTCAAATATCTTTTGTATGTAGTTATGCACCGCATTAAAGCTTGCCTCTACGGCAGCCTTTTCGGTAATATCCTCTGGTGTAATTTTGAATTTTTTTGATAGGTCTTCTTCTGCTGTTGCCGCTGCCTGTAATGCAGCATTGAACGCCGTTTGTATCGCTTCTTTATCTGCATAAGGCTTACTTGCATGCACAGATTGTGCCGTTGCATTTTTAATATCATCTGAAAACATGCCGTAAAGTGTTAGGTCTAATTCTAATTCTTTGGCGTAAGTTTCCAATGCCGTCTTCATTTCTTGTGAATCTGCGGCTTCGGTTACTTCCGCAACCGGATCTGCTGCAGGTTTAGGACTAGTAGGTTCGGGGCTAGTCGGGTCAGGTTCAGCTTCAGGGTTAGCCGGTGATTCTTCTGTCGTCTTGCGAGCTTTTTCAAGATATCCGTCAATCCATGCACCTATGTCGGGTTTATATTCCCCGCACCCAATAAACAACAATCCGAATACCAGCATAACACTAAATGCTCTAAAAAACAGCACTTTATTTGTAATTTTCATAATTGCACCTTCCAAAAAATAATATTCAAGATTCTTGCGACCGTGTAGGTTTAAGTATACTATAGAAAAATAAAAAAATCAATGACTTTTCGGGGTGTTTTTGGGTGCAACAAAAAGCAATGGCAAATTTAAAGAATTTTAACACGGAGGAACACAGAGGTAAGATGAGGAATAAAAATCCCCGCCGCAGAGCGGCGGTATATTTTTGTTCTCCCGGAGAATTGCACTGCGGGTTTAATACCCTCTGTTACGCCCCAGAGGGGCGGGGTATTAAACCCTACGGCACGAATAAGAATTTCGGGCACCTTTAATAATTTTTTGTTCTTCCTCCGAATTCCCTCTGTGTACCTCCCGTACCTCCGTGTTAAATTTGCCTTAGCAATTTGCCATTATTTTT
>BTID01000321.1:0-1006 GCA_036245275.1 Termitinemataceae bacterium | reverse complement strand
ATCTTGCAGGACGAAGTTGCGCATTATTTTCCGTAGCGGACGAAACCACAGGCGAAAGTGCAATCAAATATTTATGCGATATTATCAACGATTCTGAAATTGAATTAGTTTCAAAACCTCTTGTTACAAAAGATATTACAAAAATACAAAAATGGATCAGAGAAATACTAAATTCGGACGTAAATAAATAAAAGGTTGGTCTAAAAATGAAAAATTATGATAATAAATTTAATCTTGATGACTATATTAGGAAGGTGCAGGATTTTCCTAAAAAAGGCGTACTTTACTATGACATTACAAGCATATTAATGCAGCCCCTTGCGTTTAACTATTGCATAGACAAAATGGTAGAAATCTACAAAGACAAAAATATTGAAGCCGTTGCCGCTGTAGAAGCACGAGGATTTTTGTTTGCTGCGCCGTTTGCATGCAAAAATAATATACCGCTAATTTTGATTCGAAAAAAAGGAAAACTGCCCGGAAAAAAAGTCTGTGCAAAATACGACCTTGAATACGGCAGCGCAGAAATAGAAATTCATTCTGACGACATTCCTGCAGGAAAACGTGTTTTGTTAACGGACGATCTAATTGCCACAGGCGGCACCTTAAAAGCATCGCGGGATCTGCTTGTAAACGCCGGTGCATTTGTACCGGAAATCTTTGGTGTTCTTGGTTTACCGGCTTTAAACTACGGAACAGCACTTGCAGGAACACCGGTAACTACACTTATCGAATACAGCACGGAATAGTATGCCTGCCTTAGTCAGTATGTTGCGCTGTGGAACAACGCTTCAGAAAATTCTTTTTGCTATTATTGCAGCGCTTGTCTTGTGCATACTTACAGTTACGGTTATACATTTTGTGCGCACACCTAATCAAACAAAACAGGACGGTGAGTTAGACGCACTTTACAAAGATGTAAAACGCACATCAACATCGATCACAGAAGCTTCCGATGATTCCAATGATTCCAATGATTCCGGCGAAAGGATGTGGACAAACATAG
>BTID01000320.1:0-1448 GCA_036245275.1 Termitinemataceae bacterium | reverse complement strand
TTTCATTTTGCCTTGATTGATCATCTTGCCTTGATTGATCATCAGTTGTTGCTCTGTGATTGGGATCACTGTCTTGGGATAATGAAAGCTCTACAAGCGTCTTAACATAATCGGCACTAGGTATTTCACCTTCTTGCGCTGCCTGCGTTAAGTTGCTGATTATGTTTTTAAATGAAACTAATGCAGAGCCGGCTGTGTTTGTCATACGAACTTCATTCCCGCGGACAAAAATCCTGCCGCCTAAACCGGCTTCAATTATTTTTAAATTTTCGTCATTGGTACCGCAGATAGCGCAAACTTCATCAGTACTGCTCAAAATTATAGAAATACTTTCGTCCAAAAAACCTCCTATCAAATATTAACTATTTATCTTCTTTGACGTATAGTATGTCCATTGGGCAGACTTTTGCACAAATGCCGCAGGCAATGCATTTTGTGGGGAATGCAGCTTCTTTGTCTTTTACAAGAACGCCGAACGGACATGCTTCTACACACTTGCCGCAATCTACGCACAATTTTTTATCAATAGTGAACACGCCTTTTGCATTCTGTGTAATGGCTTTTTTTTCGCAGGATTCTGCACATTTACCGCATTGCACACACATAGAAACTTTGGTCTTGTTGTTTTTCCAACCGATCTGTATACAAGAAAGGCTTGTATCTTCTTTTTTGTAAAATGCTTGTGAGTATACGATTTCGCAGGTGCGGCATGCCATGCAGGCATCCTTGTCTTTAATAGCTAGTTTCTTCATATAAATCTCCTATAGATTAACATTCACACACAAACTGCGTGCGTTTTCTTACTTGACTTTATGGTCAGATTTATTTTGAACATACAGCCTACGTACATTCTTATACAGAATTCGGGTTTTGGCAATGCTAAAATGAATAAAATGAAAAACATTTTAAAATGAAAAAATGTCTCAAATGAATAGTCAAGTGTCCCCTGAACCAGGGGCGGAATTATTATCTTCTGTGTTGGTAATAGACGCTGATAAATTGTCAGGCTTTTTACGTTTGCGCCGCCTGCGCGGTTTACCTGTGCTTTCTTCCGGTTTAGATGATGCTCCGACAGGAATACGCATCATTGACTGAGACGAGTTTTCTATCTCTGCACGCAACATTCTATTTTTGCGGATTGCTACTCCGTGTTCTGCAAGCAGATAACGGACTGCTTTATCAATATGCACACGCTGAGGGTTCATGGGCAGCACAAATTTTCTTGCCTCAGCAAAAACTGTCTTGTAAAGAGTTAGAGCTTCTTCTTTCCAGTCGATAAAGCCTTCAAGATAATCTATAAACAATGCGCAAAGGCATCTACTTTCCGTGTTTAGTACTTTAGTTTGAGCTGCAGGATTATTTGTGTTTGTAAAATTTAATGCCCTTAAAGTTTCAAAATATAAATGTTTAAACGAATTGCTTTTTTTTAACAAGTTATGTGCATTAGG
>BTID01000319.1:0-1005 GCA_036245275.1 Termitinemataceae bacterium | reverse complement strand
AGGCGGTGTATATTCAATATCTGTTTCTGTAACACAATCTATTTTGCCGCCGCCGGGTAGGATTAGTCTTGAAGTTTATTTTGGTTGCGATCCTAAACGTGTAGATGAACTAAATGCCGGTGCGGAAGTTGTCCATGATGATGATGTCAGCATTGATTCGCTTTGTGCAGCTGTAAAAGAGGCCGGATTTACCGCCTGCGCGGCTTAAAGCGTTTCGTTGTAATTATGGAAAAAGAATTTTTACCTTTTGACGTGGTGCGCAACAATGCACTAAAAATGGCACACAGAATATATCACGATGGTTTTGTGCCGGATATAATTTATGTATCGTTGCGCGGCGGCGCATATATGGGCAATGTAATAAGTGAATACTTTAAAATTGTCCGCAAAGATTTGCGCCCTTGCTACTACGCCGCCGTTGTTGCGCGCTCGTATACCGATATTGGCAATAACGATAAGGTTTCGGTTGACGGCTGGACATATTCACCGGAACACTTACGCACAGGTGATAAGGTTTTACTTGTAGATGATATTTTTGATACAGGCCGTACCGTAAACCATTTGGCAAACATAATTTTAGAAAAAGGCATTCCACGCAAAGACCTAAAAATTGCCGTTCATGATTACAAAGTATTTTTTGATAAAACTCCCCAGCTGCCTATTCAACCGGACTATTGGGCACGTATGCAGCGTTTTTCTGTAAAAGATGAACCGCATTGGATTCACTATATGAGCCACGAGCTAATAGGTCTTAGCGGCAGCGAGTTGCAAGAGCATTACTACAAAGCTGACAGCGAATTAGAAGAAGTATTAAAAATCATAAAAAATCCGTAACCGGTGCTATTTAAGAGTTTCAGGATACAGCACAACCGTTACCGGTTTTTTATCCAATACCAGTTGCATAATATTTTGTATATCACTTGCAGTAACTTTTTTATAAATGTCTACTCTGTTAAAAAAATTTTCAGGCGGTGTTGTAAATATTTTTTGATAGTTGGCAATACT
>BTID01000318.1:0-1126 GCA_036245275.1 Termitinemataceae bacterium | reverse complement strand
ATATCCGCATCTGACGTAATCATAGCCTGATAGAGTTTCTCGCACATATGTATGTCATAAAAATCATCGGAATCGCAGAATTGAATATAAATACCGGAGCTTTGAACGAGTCCGGCGTTTCGTGCAGCGGAGAGACCTTGGTTTTCTTGTGATATAACTCTTACTCGAGAGTCACGTTTCATATAGGATTCGCAAACAGCGAGTGCGTTATCCGGAGACCCATCATTTACGCAAATAATCTCAATGTCGCGGAGCGTCTGATTAATGAGGCTATCAAGACAGCGAGCTAATGTATTTTCAGTTTTATAAATTGGAACAATAACTGATATGAGCGGTTTTTTCATATAGATACACCATGATCGAAAACTTTTTTAATTTTATACAGAATAGAAAAATAAGCAATGACAAACACCCGTATCCGGTCGTCTTTAGAAAATATCTTATTATCAATAACGCCTTCAGAAAAATGTTTCCGCATTTCCTTTGAAAAACGATTAAGGAATTTGCACCCGTTTTTGAAATCAAGTCGACGGTAATTCCAGAAATAACATGCAAATTGCATCTTCGGGATAATGTGTTTTAATTTTTCAAAAAGATTCTTTTCGCGGACAAACCGATAAATTTCTTCATATTCATCGCAGACACAAAATACTTTTGAAGGTGGATTGACTGATGATGCTTCATTGTCTATTCGGTAGTGAATAAAATTATTTTCTATCATCATAAACCTATTCGTACAAACATAACATTTGAGAATAAACGATGTGTCTTGATAGGAAGCTCCCGGTGTCTCCAAAAAGCTGATATGATTTTCTCTAATCATATCAGCACGATAAATATTTGACCAAATAGTAGGCATTTGATAAAGAACAGAAGGAGTATCTTGCGGCTTGCATATCATGCTATGCGGTACAAATGACGCATCAGAAACTGTATGCGTATTTTCTCGTGAATTATAGCGCACAATATCTAAGTTGTGTAATTTTGCAGTGTTATATAAGTCTTCAAACATATTCAATTCTGCGTAGTCATCAGATTCAATAATACCCAAATACTCCCCAGTAGCAACTTCAAATCCATGATTCACCGCTTTACCGTATCCGCTGTTCGGTTGGTGTATGGCAAC
>BTID01000317.1:0-1090 GCA_036245275.1 Termitinemataceae bacterium | reverse complement strand
TCTTAACATCGCGCTCTATTGTTTGTACATCTTTTTGTAATTTAGCGTCTAACATTCGCTCTTCAACAAGCACACTTAACAAAAGAGATAAAGGAACTACCGCAAAAATAACAAAAGCAAAAATAATTGATTTTAAAAATAATTGTTTTAATTTTTCGTTGTTTAATAAAATAAATAAAATAAAAAAAACCGCTGCGGCCGGAATGATTATACTGAACGAAATGAATGGCGAAACCAACAGTAAAACTTTCTCAAATGCTATGATTCCCGTAATGATCAAGAAAAAACCGGCAACATCTGCAATTTGCTGACTGAGTGGTGCGCCTGTATCGCCGGGTAAGGCCGAAATTGCAATGGAGGCAGCGCTTGCAGAGGCGAAAAAACCTGCGGCAATCGCAATTTGAGTATCCAGCTTTTTATTTAGAAATTCTGTAATACCTTTTTTTTGGGCAAGAGGAGTAATCACCAAAACGGAAAGAAGCGCACACAAAACAGATACAGAAATTATCAATATATTTTTTTTTATATTTTTTTTAAAAATATTTTGCTCCATTTTATACCTTATACCTTCTTAAAAAATATATTAAATAATTCAATTCCGGAAGTCATAGCCGTACTTACGATTCCGCCTGAAATTATAACACCAAGTATAACGGCAAGCATTGTTTTTCTCTTTTCCAGGTTTAATACCCATGCCCCCAGTGTTGCTGTCCATGCTCCTGTTATAGGCAGTGGAATAGCGACAAAAATTGCAATGCCTAATGCACCCCATTTTTCTACACCCGGTTTTATTTTGAGTCTGGCATTCTCTACAAACTTATCAAAAAACTTTTTATACCACTTCATCTTTAAAAAAAGCTTATGTAGTGTTGAAAGAAAAATCCAGCAAAAAGGTGCTACTAAGGCATTTACAAATGACGCGAAAGGCCATGCGATATACCATGGAATATTATGATATATCAAAAATGGAATTGCGCCGCGCAATTCAGAAATCGGCAAGAAAGAAAGAAATGCGCCTAACAAAAATATTTTTAATGTTGACATACTGTAATTGTATCATTTTATGAGTAATTTTGTGTACTACAATTTA
>BTID01000316.1:0-1359 GCA_036245275.1 Termitinemataceae bacterium | reverse complement strand
CCCCCCCCCCCCCCCCATTTTTTGGCTTCAAACTGCGGAAAATCTATCCTCTTTCTTGCGCGCCGCTAGTATTTAGGGGTGCCCTTATGTTGAAAAATTTTGCATACCGATCTATACTCAGTAGGAGGTTTACGGTCTATGAAAAATAAAAGGCTATCTTTTTCTGCGTTATTCACCGCCATCTCATTGGCGATTGTTATCTGTGTTACCGTTGCGCTGTCGTTGGTTTTTTTTGTCAATTTCAAGAATGTTTCAAACCGTCAGGTTGAGGCAACAGCAACCGAATCTATGCGCCGTATGCAAGAGGGTGTTATCAGTATGCTAGACGAGCATATTGGGTTGCTAAAACACAGTGCGGCTACCGTAACAGCTATGCTGGGTGCAAGTGGAGAAGCGGCAAAGAAACCAATGCAGGAATACTTTTTTAATGCAGTAAAAACTCTGCCTAGTGTGTCTTTTCTGTACTACTCGAATAACATCAAATGGAACCTTCCCGGTGGTGTCTTCGTTCTTAATGTTGACTGGATACCAGATGCGGATTATGACCAAACTAAACGCGGATGGTTTACCGATGCTAAAAAAGCCGATGGGCAGATAGCTTATCAGGAACCGTATATTGATGTAATAGAAAATGTCCTTACAGTTGCCATATCTATGTCCGTTTACGATTCAGCGGCAAAGGATATAGGGGCTGTAAGCGTGGAGATCACGGCGAATTCTCTGGAAACTATAGTGCAATCGGGGCAGGGCGCATCACAGCAGACCTTTCTTTTGTCAGCAGATGGTCTTTACATTACCAATCCCGATAAAAGCGCGGTTATGAATAAAAGCAAGGATTTTTTCAAGGATTACGGCATTACCGAATATAAAAACCAGATACTCCAACAAGCTAGTTTTTCTGGCGGCAACAAGGAAAACCTCATTTACTCCGCAGTTATCCCTGGTGCAAACTGGGTCCTTGTGTCCCTGCTCCCACGAAATACGGTCTTTGCGGAAGTGAACACGCTACTCCTTACGTCAATCATCCTTGCGGTGATTATGCTGGTTGTTGCCGCTGTAATACTTGTAATCTTTACTCGTGCAATGGTTAGACCGCTTGAGATCATCACGAAAACTCTGAATGAAATCAAGGGAGTTGGGGGAAAATGGGATATTACCAAACGGATAGATACTCGCCGCAGCAATCACATTGCGGAGTTTGCAGAAATATCGGAGGTCTTCAACAGCACTTTTGAAAACATGAAAGACCTTATAAAACTTATAAAGAGCCAGGCAGGGAAACTTTCAGATACCGGTTTGTCTTTATCTACAAGCATGACAGAGACCGCTGCTGCAATCAGACAGATTAGCTCCAATATT
>BTID01000315.1:0-1197 GCA_036245275.1 Termitinemataceae bacterium | reverse complement strand
ATGATCGATATAAGTTTCCAGCAACTCTTGTAAAAGTGTAAGATGTTCTATTCGCTCAGTTAGCACAAGACACTCTCTGCCTTCTTTGTTCGCAGAAATAATATCTTGAACAATAAAACTATTGCGTTCTTTATTATCACATAGGGATCTAAAAACATCTTGAATAGCAACAGTAGTTTTTTCATTTGTTTCCGGTAATTTAAATTCTGTACAGCGTGTGATAACTTTTTGTGCAAAGTTTTTGTTTTGGGATGATTGTTTAACGTGGACTCTAACTTTGCCAAGATTCATTAAAACAATCGGATGCTGTCCGTCTTTTCGTATCACTGTTGCAGAAAGTCCAAGTTTGTAATAAGCGTTACATTTTCTAATAACTTTTTCAAAAATACGTGCTGCAAGATGATGACATTCATCAACAATAATTTGTCCGTAATCTTTTAGAAATGTTTCAACTTGATTATCTTTCGTAGAACTTTGCAGCATCGCAATATCAATAGTGCCGGATAATTTCTTTTTACCACCGCCAAATTGCCCGATTTCATTTTTCGGAATATTCATAAATTGCACAATTCGTTCTATCCATTGATCCATCAATTGTTTCCGATGTACGAGAATAAGTGTATTTACTTTTCTTTGTGCAATAATGGATAAAGCAACAACAGTTTTTCCAAACGCTGTTCCGGCACAGAGGATGCCGGTATTATTTTTCATTAATATATCCGCAGCTTTCTTTTGTTCATCACGCAAATCACCTAAGAATTTAATTTCAATTTGTTTCCCGTGATTTTGCTCATCTTTTATAACCGGAGTGATTTTGTAAAAATCAAATATGTTTTTTATATCATCGAAACATCCAACAGGAAGCCCGATATATTTTGTGTGAAAATCATAACAATAGAGAATACGCGGTTTATTCCAAGTTGCTAAACGCATCGCCTGTGCTCGATAAAATTCAGGATTTGAAAATGAAGCAAGCCGCAATATCCTGTTTCGCAATATAGGAGGTAATCCGGTATGATCAATATAAATTTGATCTGCAATAACAACTTCCACTGTTGATGGTATCGGGCTATCAATAGCAGGTAAAACATTTTTTGTTTGTTGCCACGGTTTGTTTTCATCTAACTCTGTATCCGGACTCTCAAACGAAACAGGAAGTATTTCATAATTTATTTCTGCAATCCGAATAATAGAATC
>BTID01000314.1:0-1075 GCA_036245275.1 Termitinemataceae bacterium | reverse complement strand
CCTAGTGTATGCCATTTGATCCAATATGCCCAAAACTATTCCGCCCGTTGTTACCGCCAAACATGTGTGTAGATTTATGCCTAAAGTTTTATCGCAATTGTATCCCATACCTTCCGTTTTTTCATGATCTGCATAATTTATTCCAGTTGTATCTTGTACTGCAAGTATTTTTTCCCCGTTCTCAGAGATGCGCTTAATTGTTGCATCTCTAAGGCATCTTTTGGCTTCGTCCTCATTAAATTTACTATTTGCAAGCAAATGATAAATTGCTTTGCTTTCGGCCCTCGTTTCACAACTTCCCCAAATAGACTCTAGCGGCTCACGGCTCAATGTTTCCATTGCTTGTACAAAACGTTTTCCCAATCTTTTCGAGTTAAAATCCAGTGACTCAAACTCTTTACTCATGACAAATTCTTTTTTATCGCTCATATTCCCCTCCCAGAGTTATGCTCTTTGATCTGAATTATATCACACTTTCAAATTCTGTGGGTCAAGTTTAGACCTTTGGTGGAGGTAGTTGACTTTCAATCGCTGACTTACAAGTGCCCGTGTTGCGGCAAGAAAGTGCATCAAGAGATACCCAATAATCTGTTAAAGAAGAAAATCAATACGGACCGCAAGTTCAATCTCTAGCCTTGACTCTTATGAATGTAGGAAATGTTTCAATCAACAAGGTGAGAAAAATAATCATCGGTTTTACAGGCAAGTCGATCAATTTGTCGGAGGGGTTTATTGCTAAACTGCAAAAAAGAGCATCGGCAGCTGTTGCAAAATTCTGTGAAGAGCTGCGGAATGAGATACTGAAACAAAAAATTGTATATTGGGATGACACCGTTATCATGGTAAACAAGAATAGAGCATATTTGCAGTTTGATGAGACGTTGAAAGCATTTATGCGGACAAAACACGGGCGAGTTGCAAAATATAATTTAATTTTGCAACTCGCTCAATTATAACGATGATTATTCATTTCAGAATGCAGAGTGTAATGAGCATTTGATGCGTGATTTGCAAAAGGTTGTTGATAATTTGGGGGCGGAGTGGGCTAGTGAACTAAAAGCACTGCTTGGTGAAA
>BTID01000313.1:0-1234 GCA_036245275.1 Termitinemataceae bacterium | reverse complement strand
AATTCGTTAAGTGTTTCTTTTAAAATGCTTGCCGCTTGCCGTGTTGCCTCGTCAATAATCCAATATTGACCATCGGTATATTCTTTTAAAATTTCTACCGGAACATTATAATTGCAGCAGACTTTTTTTTTTATCACTTCCGCAGTATTCGCAGCGGCAGCTTTTTCGGCAGCCTTTATCATTTCTTCAAAATCCGGTTTTTGGGCCGGTTTAGGCATTGCTTTTCGCTCCGGTTCAAAAATATATTCTGCGTTCTGCGGTGCAAACACTTCGATAACAGGATCGGTTACTTCTTCTGCTTCTTCAACACCATGAAACGGATCAAGCTCATGTTTAAGTGATTCAATATTTGAATCTAACTTTGCAAATTTTAAATCAATTTCGCCAAAGTCGCTATCAAGCGATTGTAATTTTTCGGTGAGTACTTCCAATCCCGGGTCTAAACTTTTAAATGCAGCGTCAAGACCGGCATCAAGTTTGATATTGTCAACATCATCTAGCGCTTTGTTAAATTCTTCCAAGGTGTTAAGTGAGTCTATTGTTTCTATCACAGTGTCAAAATCATCAAGTTTTTCAAAACTTTCTACAGGTTTGTTATTGTCAATATTATCAATACTGTCAAATGATGATGCATGAAATTCTGTAAGATCATCAAATGCCTGATTGTAAACTTCTTCTACGATTTTTAATCCTGCATCAGTTAGCGATTGATCTTCATCAGCTTTAAATGCGTTGCATTTAACGGTAATTGCTTCCATCTGCGCAGTATCTTGATTTTTTTTGCGAGGGTACCCGTAATATTTTTATTTCATTGGCCGCTTGAGTTTCGGTATAACTAGCGGTGCTTTGATGTGTTTCGTGCGCAGTTTGAGCTGTTTGCGTTGCCGCAGCCGCTTCCCGCCGTATTCTTGTTTTTACAGGAGCGGGAAACAGAACCGTTGAAAGCGAAGCAATAACAAAACATTCGGCTACGGTAAGTCCTATCATTATAACACTAAAACCATTTCTGCCGACTGCATGAAAAAATGCGATAGTGTCTTGCAAATATGAAAAATCGCGGCAAATAGAAAAACCGATAGCAAGCGTAATAAAAGGAAAAATTGTACAGTTAAGAATAACAATTCTGTCGGGTCTATAACAAGAATCAAGTAACAGAAAGGCGGCGCAAATAAGATACAAAGGAATGACAAAAGAAAGAATCCCGTAGGAATCGGTAAAAAAATCACCAAGCCCG
>BTID01000312.1:0-1434 GCA_036245275.1 Termitinemataceae bacterium | reverse complement strand
TATTGCTGGTATCACAACACAAAAGAGAGCAATTAGAGAGCCTCTATAGCAGGGGCTTTAAGTGAGGACGTATGAGACCTTCGGGTTAATGAACGCCTCTTACGGTAATTCCCTGAACATCGGCACTCCGTACGGTTTACCACATGCACCAGTTTTTTAAATATATTTCTGGAGCTGTTAAAAGTGGTGTTCAGGTTCGTAAAAAACAAAATTTAGAGGATATATGAACTTAAAAGAATACTTGAAGAAAAGTAAGATAAGCAATCTGCCAGTAAAAGGAAGGAAAGAAGCGGCGGAGATGGACAGGATTATAGAGGACAATATAAGAGTTATGAATAAAAATTACAGCATTGAGAAGGCAGGGGCGGACATTGACAAAACTATAGACGATAAGATAAGAAAGGACGCAGATGGAGAGAGTTGCCCTGAATGCAGGTTATTTACGCTAGAGAAGCAGGGAATATGTAGTACTTGCAGAAACTGTGGCTGGAGTAAATGTAACGGATAGAGGAGAGGAGTATGGCAAATTTTTTACCTATAAAAACAATCAAGAATGATGGGACTGTAGATACAGTAGTAATGCCGTCAATGGTGTTGAAAGACGCAAGAGCAAGGACTGTAACGTTAGCAGTATCTGGGACATTCGCTGCGCAAGAGGAAGTGCTTGTAGAAGCCTCTTTAAACGGTGATAATTGGCTTATTTGCGCATTTGCCGATGGGAGCGATATGGAAGCCAGTGCGCCATTTATGACGCAGTTTAACCCATTTAATGGATACATCCGCATAAACTCTACGGCTACAAATAGTGCCGTGAAAGCGGAGTTACGATAATATATAAATGATTGAACAATTCAACAGCTTAAAACTACACAGTAAAATAACTGGCAGTATTGAAATAACGGAACTTGAAAAGCTTTTTAAAAAAGTAGATATAGATTATATATCTGCTATGAAATCAAGAGATTTTCTTGAAGCTGATATGCTTTTTGAAAGATTACTCGGAATCAGGCAGGAAATTGATACAAGGCTTTCCATAACAGCAAAAGACAACGCAGTGCAAATGGAGCTATTTACGTAGCCGCGCAGAACCTACATCATCCCCCCCTCTGCAAATGGGATTTGCAGTCCCCCCCCCCTTCAAAAAAAAGCGGGGCTGGGGTTTTTGCAAAAAGTGCCATTTTGGGGCATTTTACATCTTTTCCTAAAAATCATAGAGGCATAAAAAATCAGTGTTAGAATTTTTGGGCTGAATGCTTTTAGGGTAACCATCTTAGAAAGTAAGCTTGCAACAGCACACCACCACCAAACTTTTGAATGACTGCTAATTATCCTTAATTATAGCCCATAATTAGCACTCTTATACCAGCGGTGCTAATATGTGTTGGTGGTAAACTTTTAGAAAAAGTGCTTGAGGGGAATTGCAACTTTTTGAGA
>BTID01000311.1:0-1138 GCA_036245275.1 Termitinemataceae bacterium | reverse complement strand
TGAGCGGATTTACGGCTAGAATATATGCCATCGTCAAAAACGTGGTCAAACCGGCAGCAAATTCACGGCCTACATTAGTGCCATGTTGCTGTAACTTAAAAACTTTTTCCATAAAAAAGCCCCCGATAATCTATTCTAACCCTAATTTGTCCAATAAAATAGTGAGAGATAATTTTTCTCAAGGTTTATACCTAAATCATTTTCAAGTGTCCCTATGGCTTGCTTTACAGTGTCCCTTGAACTGCGCCGGATTTTTTATACAAAAAATTTAAAAGAAGTAGGTGTGTTAAGCCACTTTCATTATCGGCATATCATGCCTTTTATTTAAATATACATCATCAGGTACTAAATAATTAAGTGATTGATGAAACCTTTTTGTATTATAAAATTCAAAATATTTTATAAGTCCTTTTTTAGATCTGAAACAGATTCATACCGTCCATGATTGCCTTTCTGATACTCATTTTGTTACCTCGCTCCACAAATGTAGCGTTGCGAAGTTTGGTTCTTCCCCTTAAATTTTGTTGCACCCGGCTACTAGGTGCAATTGACTTATTTTCACATTGGGAGCAAAATTATATAATGAATTTAGCCGACAAGTTATCTTTAAGCAGAGTTGCCTTTGCTCCCATTTTTGTGTGCCTGTATTTAGTTTTTTATAAAACCGGCAGTTTTATAGGTTTTATCACCATATACCTACTTTTGATAATAGCTGAGCTTACAGACTACTTTGACGGCTCAGTGGCGCGTAAACGCAATATCGTAAGCGACATGGGAAAATTGCTTGACCCATTTTGCGACACAATCTTACAAATCAGCATTTTTTTATGTTTTGTTGTTTCAGGCAAAATGTTTGCCATATTTTTTTTGCTCTTGATGTATCGCGAATTCGGCATGTTGTTTATTAGAATGTTGTGCATAAAAAACGGTGTTGCCGTGGCGGCGCGTAAAAGCGGTAAAGCAAAAACTGTGCTATTCATTTTTACTTGCTTTTGGACACTGACAATTGACGTTCTCTCTCTTTCAAGTGTAGGGACTGTGCTTGCAAACAACATATCAAATTTAGGCAGTATCATACTCGGTATGCAATATGCAATGAAGGTATTTTTTATCCTCTGCGTCATTGCATCTTATGTTT
>BTID01000310.1:0-1493 GCA_036245275.1 Termitinemataceae bacterium | reverse complement strand
CATGTTCGGTTAACACAAAACCTTTTAAACGTTTTTTCTTTGCACTAAAAGCCAGTTCGCTAATCGTGGAATATGCATGCATCGAAGCTATTGAGTGTGTATGTGTATCCACTTCTATTTTCATTTTGTACCTCATTTTTATAATAATATATTTACACATTAGATGTGACCGCTTTTGATTTTTATCTAATACTTGTGTATAATGGTAGCATGCTTAAAAATGATTTTCCAGCAGAGGCAGCATACAACGATGATTCCTGCATAGCCGCTATAGCAACAGCGCTAGGTAAATCAGCTCTTGCTATAGTTCGCACCAGCGGAATTGGATGTATCGAACAGCTTGCAAAAATATTTTCTGCTCCGCAAAAACTACTAAAAGCAAAAGGTAACACTGTTGTTTACGGCTGGATATGTGAAGGCAGTAGAAAAATTGATGAAGTGTTGATCTCTGTTTACCGTACTCCAAATAGCCTAACCGGAGAAGATGCTGCTGACATCAACTGTCATGGCGGAACTGCAGCCCCTCAAGCTGTGTTAAAAACATTGATGCAATCAGGTTTCCGCGCGGCATTACCGGGTGAATTCAGTCTTCGTGCATTTATCAACGGCAAGATCGATTTGACAAAGGCAGAAAGTGTTATGGAAATAGTGTCGGCAAAAACAGATGCCGCACGCGATAGATCAGTAACACGGCTTAGCGGTGTGCTGCATAACAACATCAATAAAATAAAAGATATAGTTTTATCGGTGCTCATTGAAATTGAACTTTTGCTTGATTATTCTGAGCTTGACGGTGTCGGTAACGAAGAAGATTCAGGTTTAAACAACGATCAACAAAAAAGGTTGATAGAAGTTGATGCCTTGCTTATGCTGCTTTTAGATTCTTATAAGACAGAAAAAATATACCGTGATGGTGCGTTAGTTGTAATTGCAGGCAGACCGAATGCAGGAAAATCTAGTCTATTTAATTTATTGCTAAAAGAAGATCGTTCTATTGTTACAGAAATTGCCGGTACCACACGCGACTGGATCGATGACTATATCGACATTGACGGAATCCCTGTCCGTCTTGCTGACACAGCTGGATTACACAGAGCAAACGGCGAAGTAGAAAAAATTGGTATAGAACGCAGTCTTAGTCTGATCCAAAATGCTGATTTAATTTTGTATGTTATTGATTGGACAAAAGGAATGACATCTGATGATATTCAGTTTTTTAACGATCACAAAAACTTGCAAAATAAAATAATAATTTTACAGAACAAAATTGATATTATTGGCGTTCCCTTGCAAAATATAATCAGTTCAATTGACAAAATTAAATGCGGCAATGTTGTTGACATGGGGATTCCGTCAATGTCGATATAGTCATCGATCCAGTCGCGTGTGGTACCGGCAATTTCTGTAACAATAGAACGATCTTCTTTTAGCAATAAAATAAATAGACTAGATTTTCCTGCCTTCGGTCTGCCTGCAATTACACCTAACGCACC
>BTID01000309.1:0-1263 GCA_036245275.1 Termitinemataceae bacterium | reverse complement strand
AAACATTACAATTGACACCGGCACTAATAATGCATCCGACTGGAATTCAGTTGGCGGTATAATTGGTATGACAGCTGATGGTTTAACTCTCAAAAACAGCTATTCTACAGGGAAGTTGGATATAACATTGCGGCATGACGCGTGGGTTTGGAATAGAGGTACTGCAATAGGCGGTTTGGTTGGACGCATTCGTTATGATAAGGCACAAATTACAAATTGTTATTCAACATCAGAAATTGTAGTTAATAGAACTGTTGCAGGAGCAGCTAATGAGTACATGGTTGGCGGTCTTGTTGGTTGGTTTGGATCTCATGTAGCTACAACCGAATATAATACTCCAGGTGCCTACATACAAAAGAGTATTGCGTTGAATAGTTCCATCACCAAAAAGGAAACCAGTGCTAATGTTAGTACTAATGTAGGCAGAATATACGGTTATTTAAATACTGACTTAATATCCGAAACAATTGGTGTTATAGAAAAGAACTACGCACTAGACACAATGCAGGTTAACGGTGCTACTGTTACCGGCACAGGAGACACAGATACATTGAAAGCGGCAAGTGCTAATGGTCTTGACAAAAATCTAGCCAGCCTTAAGAGCAAAGCAACATGGACGGGCTTAGGCTTTAGCGAAACTGTATGGGATTTTAGCAATATCTCAACAACAGGTGCGCCTACGCTTAAATAGCAGTTAGAAAATGATGAGAGATAAAAGATAAGAGATGAAATGTTTTATTTGTAATATTACTTCGCTCTGATGAAATTTTATCTCTCATCTCTTATAACTATTTATTACACACCCAGCGACATCAGTTTTTTCTTAGCTTCCTCCAGGTCGCGGCAGTTGTTCAAAATGTTCAGGACATCTTTACGCTCTTCCCTTTTGCCTCTTTCGATGCCTTTTTCGATGCCATGTGTTTCCCAAATTTCAGCACATTTTGTGCCTTCAAATATTTCTGCTAAACTCGATAAATCACTCATTTTTGTTACCTCCGCAAATTTTTCTTTGTTCCCGCGCACTACTGCGTCAATAAATGCCGTTATGTTTTCTTCTGTTGCTTTTTCTGTTTTTGCTATTTCATCAAGCAGTGTGTTAATTCTATTTTCTGATATTGATTTTGTCAACGAATTTTAAAACAGATTTTCATCTTCGTCTAATTCTGTATTTACTATAGGGCACATCTAAAAACTTCAGTTTTTAGATGTTTTCCTCTTGAAAAGGCGCATTTTGCCGTTGCTAAACGGAAAATCGCCGGGCAT
>BTID01000308.1:0-1121 GCA_036245275.1 Termitinemataceae bacterium | reverse complement strand
TATAATAATAAAATAAAAATCGATTTTTCGGTAAACACAAATCCTCTTGGAATGCCAGTCGAAGTAAAAAAAGCCCTTGCCGATCATATAACAGATTTTGAACTATATCCTGACAGCGAGTGCCGTGACGTCCGTAAAAATCTTTCTAAATATGAAGGAATATCAAGATATATGAAACCTGCAAATATTTTATGCGGCGCGGGTGCTTCAGACTTAATTTACAGGTTGTGTTATGTGCTGCAACCTAAACGTGTTCTATTATGTGCACCAACATTTTCTGAATACGAAAAAGCAGTAGAGATGTACGGAGGAAAAATTGTATATCACGAATTACAAGAAGAAGAAGATTTTCGTTTAACACCCCGTATATTAAATGATATAAATTCGGAAGTTGATATGTTATTCTTATGCAATCCAAACAATCCTACAGGCGCAATGATTGACGCAAGACTACTACTGGAAATTACTATGGCATGCAGTATGAATAATGTTTTTTTAGTACTTGATGAATGTTTTCTGCCTCTTACTAACCGTGAATCCAGTTTAAAACACTTTTCAATAGACGTACGATCTGCTGTGTTAAAGGCATTTACAAAAACTTATGCAATGGCAGGTTTGCGTTTTGGATATTTGATTGCAGCAAACGATGGTATTATATCTGAATGTGAAAAAGCAGGTCCATGCTGGAATGTATCAGTTCCGGCTCAGATTGCAGCGCTTGCTGCTATGAAATGTACAAATTATATTGAAAACGCACGCAGCATTATCGAAACAGAACGTCCTTTTTTACAAGATGCCTTGCGCGAAATAGGTTTTAAAGTTTTTAAAAGCGATGCAAATTTTATTTTGTTTAAGACAAAAGAAGATTTACAGCTGCAAAAAAATCTAGCCAAACGCGGTATACTGATACGCAATTGTTATAATTTTAAAGGACTAAATGATTTGTATTACCGTGTTTCTGTTAAAACTCACGAAGAAAATTTAAAGTTGATAAAGGCATTGCAAAATGGCTAAGCCAATTATGATTCAAGGCACCATGTCAAATGCCGCCGCCTTCTAATTCGACACCTTCGAC
The DNA here is from genome assembly GCA_036245275.1 of Termitinemataceae bacterium. Classification (GTDB taxonomy): domain Bacteria; phylum Spirochaetota; class Spirochaetia; order Treponematales; family Breznakiellaceae; genus BTID01. The sequence continues at coordinate 46 of BTID01000308.1, read as the reverse complement.
ATCTGTTACTGCCATACCCAGCATTTGATAGCCGCCGCACAAACCA
>BTID01000307.1:0-1491 GCA_036245275.1 Termitinemataceae bacterium | reverse complement strand
TAGAGTAGCATTGCGGATTACCCACAGCGGTGAGGCGGCGGAAGACCTCTGCCAGGAATCATTTTTTTAGACTTTATGAAAAAAAAATGACATTTCCAAGCCCTGACGATGCAAAATATTGGCTTATCAGAGTGGTAAAGAATGCTGCGCTTAACTATAGCAAGCGTAAGGATAAAGAGCGGCAGGTGTATCAAAAGGCTTTTCGTGAACAGCCGCGCACGGTAGAGGATGGCAGCGAAGAAAAACTTCTAAAAGAAGAAGCAAAAAAGGATATGAGGGATGCTCTGCTAAAGCTCCCTGAAAATCTTAGGTCGGTTTTGATTTATAAAGAGTACGCTGATATGAATTATAAAGAAATAGGCAAAGCGCTTAATATTAGCGAAGCAAATGTAAAGGTACGAGTGTTCCGCGCAAGGGAAAGATTGACGAAACTTTTGGTTGACGAAAATCGGCAAGCGGCAGGCGGAAAAACTGATGTTCAAAATAGTTAAAAATATATGAAGAGGTTTTATGATTAATAAAAAAAATTGTCCGGACAAACAGATTCTTTGTGAATATATTGATGGTGAAATTCCTTCACCCTGGAAAGAAAAATTAGAAGCTCATATTGTTTCTTGTATTGAGTGTTTAGACACGGTATCGGCATATAAAAATATACATAAGCAACTGAATGAACCTGCCTTTACAGCGGCAGAAAGTTTGGAAATGGAATCTGCAAAATCCCGCGTTATGGAAAAACTTGAATCATCATTTGATGAGTGTCCAAATAGTTTTGGTTTTAGCAGAAATGGACGGAACAAACGCAGCGGCATATTAACACGTTCTATTGATGTGCCTGTTCCGTTTGCGGCAGCAGCGGCCGCGGTTCTTGTTTTATCGGTATCTATGTTATTCGTTAATAAAAATATCGAACACAAACAAAATACAGATATGGAGATTGTTCAAACTGTAATTCCGTCTCCTGTGCAATCTGTACCCGCTGCGGTAGTGCCTATCAGCTATGAGTTTGACGAAAACCAATCATTCCCGCCTAGTACAAATATGGCGGAGATACTTAACTACTTGAACAGCACTGCAGATTCATCAGATATTGTAATTATAAAGTTGCCGGAAAAAAAGAATTTTAAACATGCCGGCGAAGCAAAGATGTTTAATACTACTAATACGAAGAAGGTAAACTAGTTTTAGATTGATGAATATTATAATTAAAAAATTTAGTTTTGCGGTTTCTGTTTTTTTTACGATGTCAGCACCGCTTTATGCACAGGGTATTCCGCATCCCTTTCCCAAGCCTAACTCGGCAGAACAGATTAGTGTTCCGCAAACTGTGCCTTTGCACAGACATCCGATTGTTCTGCATATTGTTACTCGCGTTATAGAAAAAGATAAGACGCAAGTTTGGTTTAATGAATGTGATAAAATAACTATTTCCGGTAAACCGGTTGGTATGAAGATTGTAGGCGATAATGTGATTGTCGTTGTTCAGTTCAC
>BTID01000306.1:0-1209 GCA_036245275.1 Termitinemataceae bacterium | reverse complement strand
AATGGCACATTTAAAGAATTTTAACACAGAGGCACTTTAAAGAATTTTAACACAGAGTTCACAGAGGAACACAGAGGAGAATATGAGGAATAAAAATTTAATAAAAATCTCCGCCGCAGAGCAGCGGGATTTTTGTTCTCCCGGAGAATTGCACTGCGGGTTTAATACCCTCTGTTACGCCCCAGAGGCTGCACGTAGCAGGTGCGTGCGTGCAGTGGGTATTAAACCCTACGGCACGAATAATTTTTTGTTATTCCTCCGAATTCCCTCTGTGTACCTCCTGTACCTCCGTGTTAAATTTGCCTTAGCAGTTCGCCATTATTTTTAGGAATTGCGTTGTTACTTACAGCCGTTTAATTTCTATCGCCTTGCCGTATTCTGTGTCTACAGTAACACAGAAATTGGGCGATACGGAACTAAGATGTTTGTGTGCTACTTTACACAGAAAGCGGGGGCGCAGCCTTGCACTGCACTCGCATAGCTGCCGCCGGCACCACCACCGGTCCACACATAACAGAAGTTGGAAGCCGCACCAGAAACCGGTGACGCTAACCAATACACTGCATTATTTTTTACCCGCACAGCATCACTTTTATAATATCCAGTAAAACTTACTTGGTTACTTGAGGTTTCACAAGCTGCACCAGATCCGGCTCGTCCACCTCTCATTTCCCGTTCAGTTGGTAACCACAAATCGTCTTTAACTGTCTGTTCAGTAGGCGTTTCATTTCCCCTGCTGGCAACACGGCGGATTGGAGGCCAAAGAACATCCTTAGGCACACCTGCATTTTCTAAGCCTGTTAAAAAATTGTTTATAATGTATTCGCGCATTGCACTACCCAAATATCCTGTTGTATTGTCATTGCTGTTATTCATTTTGTGGTTGCCGGGTATATTTTCAAAATGAAATACTACATGCGGTGTGTTATTGCCGTTTTTGCCATTAAATGAATTTATACCAATCACAATAAGCCGTAAGCCGCCTTTTGCGTTAATGTATCCATAATTTGGATCTGTTGTATGATCAACATCTCCTGCAACAGTCAAAGGGCTAAGATCAATATAGTCGCCTAATTTTATAACACTTTGCGCCTCTGTTGTATTTACGGCAAATGTCTTTTGTATGTAGTTATGCACCGCATTAAAGCTAGCCTCTACGGCAGCCTTATCGCTACCATCTTTTGGTGTAATTTTGAATTTTAGCAATAG
>BTID01000305.1:0-1471 GCA_036245275.1 Termitinemataceae bacterium | reverse complement strand
TTACGCCCCAGAGCGGCGGGGTATTAAACCCTACGGCACGAATAATTGTTACAGTGCTTTTTCGGGCAAAAGCGCAACGGAGGAATGATAAAAATGAAAATATTGGTTACCGGTTCAGCAGGATTTATCTGCGGCTATTTAGTTGATGAATTGTTGCAAAATGGGCATACGGTTGTCGGCATCGATAACTTTTCTAAATACGGACCTGTAAAAAAATCCTACGACAATCATCCAAATTATCAGTATCACCAAGGTGATGTAAAAGATGTAAATCTTCTAAAAGAGCTTGCCAAAGATTGCGACACGATTCTGGCTTCGGCTGCAATGATAGGCGGCATATCGTATTTTCATGAACAGGCATACAGCCTCTTGGCAGAGAATGAACGCATAATGGCGGCGACATTTGATGCTGCAATTTGGGCGTACAAAAATGCAAAACTGCAAAAAATAAATGTGCTAAGCAGCAGCATGGTGTTTGAAAATGCTCTGAATTTTCCAAGCAAAGAAAGTGATGTGCGTTTGTGTCCGCCGCCTTTAAGTACTTACGGGTTTCAAAAATTAGCATGTGAATATTATTGCCAGGGTGCGCAGGAACAGTATGGACTGCCTTACACTATTATACGTCCTTTTAATTGTGTGGGCACCGGTGAAAAACGTGCGTTATGCGACACTGAAATTTATTCAGGCAATGTAAAATTGGCTATGAGCCATGTTGTGCCGGACATTGTGCAAAAAGTTTTAAAAGGTCAAGATCCGCTGCATATTTTGGGCGAGGGAAATCAGATTCGTCACTACACTTATGCAGGCGATCTTGCTCGCGGCATTCGTTTGTGTATAGAAAGCCCTAAAGCGGTAAACGAAGACTTTAACCTTTCCACACCGGATTCAACTACCGTGTTGGAATTGGCAGAAGCAATTTGGAAAAAGATAAACCCTAACAAACCGTTTAACTATGTTTCAGATACGCCGTTTAAATATGATGTACAAAAACGTGTTCCTTCAGTTCAAAAGGCAAAAGATATTCTAGGCTTTAGTGCAGATACAAAACTAGATGCGATATTGGACGAAGTGATTCCATGGATAGCCGAACAGATTAAGGTTGGCGGTATTTGAAAGTTTTAACCATCGCGCTTCCTGTCTATAACGAGGCAGATAACATAACGACAGCCCTTATGCGTATTGCAGAGGAAGTTAGTGTGCCATATACCATCACCATTGTTTACGACACTGATTTGGATACAACGGTTCCTGTTGTACGTGAATGGCAAAATTCACATGACAATGTCGTTTTGTTAAAAAACAAATACGGACGCGGTGTGTTAAATGCAATCAAAACAGGATTAGAAGAAAGTCAAACTGAATACATTGTGGTAACAATGGCAGACCTTTCATATAACGCGACGCACACACTATCGCAGCGTTTCGGCTTTCTGCAATATCATACATTTCGTTAATCACCTTAGGCGGATCG
>BTID01000304.1:0-1197 GCA_036245275.1 Termitinemataceae bacterium | reverse complement strand
TATCAAAAATACTGCCTTCTATTTTTGCGCGCAACTGGTTAGCAAGCACCACCTGAAATATATCACCTTCTTTTATGTAATGCTTAGCCTTTTCCACCATTGCACAATATGCATCCCTATCAAAAAGCTCATCATAATCCGAGATAATTTTTAAATGCGGAATATCAGCTTGTGTACCTTCTGCAATCGTACGTTTGATAATTTCTATTTCGCCAAGAGCTTTGTTATAATTTTCTTTTAACGCATCTGTTTTTATATTGATGATGATATTCAACTGCTGCTTTAAATGATCCCAGCATAGTAATTTATTAAAAAGCATAAGGTCAAAATCTTTCCATACGTTATCAACATTATTAGCATCATTCTGTTCATTAAATGCAGCCTTCAAAGTTGTTTCACTATACTTAATAAACTCAAATGAAAAGTATCCGACTAAACCTCCGGTAAACGGCGGTAATTCCTGTGCGCTTAAAACACTGTGCGGCGGACTCTTGTTATCATCCAAAATATTTTTTAGATATTGTGCAGGATCATCTGTAGTAATGTTAATTGTTGTTCCATTTTTTACAGAAAGATTGCCGTTAGTACAAGACACCTCTAGTGCCGGATTAAAACCTAAAAATGTCCATCTGCCCCATTGTTTCTTATCTTCTAAACTTTCCAAAATAAAACAATGCTTACTAATGTTTTTGCATATTTTGAAAACATCAATTGGTGATTTTTTGTACACTGAATTTTCACGAGCAAAAGAGATCTGCTCAATAACAGGAACCGTTTTATAGCTATGAGCAAATTTTTCAAGCATTGATAAATCAGTTACACTGCGGACATCGATAGAATTATCAATAGAATCATTTTGGTTTTCACTCATAATAATTCGTACAGAATAGCTGTTTTTTATTGCAACGTCAACGACCCGCCGATAATAACATATGATAAACAAATATTTGGAATATATACATTCAGTGAGGCATTTATCGGAGAAAACTATTCTTGCGTATCAAAATGATTTACAGAACTTTGCCGTATACTGCAAAAATCATGGCATAATACCGGAGGCTGCAGAAAGCGAAGACCTGCAAATGTTTATTGCTGATCAAACTTACGAATCTTTGACATCTGTTAGTATTAACCGTGAGTTATCTGCATTGCGGGGATTTTTCCGTTACCTCGTACGTTTTAATTTACGAAGTGATG
>BTID01000303.1:0-1195 GCA_036245275.1 Termitinemataceae bacterium | reverse complement strand
ACCTCCTGCAGACTTCAATTCGGAAACCTCAATAATTTTGATGTCGGCCTTACGCAGAGTCAATTCATAACCGCGCAAATTGATTTCGATAGGATCGCCAAGAGGCGCCGCCTTGCGGACAAGAATCTCTGTGCCTCTAACAATTCCCATATCCATAATACGCCGCCGCAGAGCGCCTTCCCCATGGACATTGACTACTGTAACAGTCGTCCCGCTTTTAATGTCTTTTAATGATTTCAAAACAGCCTCCTAACTTGGTAGTATTTGGCATCATCTGCCAAATGTTAAATAAACTTAACATATTGTTAATATACCTTAACATTTTATTTATGTCAATAGGCGTTGGAGTTCAAGGGTGCAATTCTAAATTGTCAATTCTAAATTTGACACTCCGCAAGCATAAGATGTAGAATAGTTTATGGCAAACATCAATCGAACAAACAGAGTTTTTAATTTTTCGGCAGGGCCGTCTATGTTGCCCTTGGAAGTTTTGCAGGAAGCGGCGGCGGAAATGACGAATGCTCGTTCAAGCGGTCAGTCTATAATGGAGATGAGCCACCGTAGTGATGATTTTACTCCTATCATCGAAAATACCGAACGCTTGCTGCGCGGGATTTTGAATATTCCTGATAACTACCGTGTGCTGTTTTTGCAAGGCGGCGGCATGCTGCAATTTTCTATGGTGCCGATTAATTTTGCAGGAAAAGATAGCTTGCCAATTGCGGCGTTAAATGGGACTTTGCAGAAAACAGCAACATATATTGATACCGGCGTGTGGGCGTCAAAGGCAGCTGCGGAGGCGAAAAAATACATCAGCATAAATATTGCAGCAAGCTCGAAAGATAAAAACTATACATATATTCCGAATGCACCGCTACCGCAAAAAACCGACGCCTACTACTATATTTGTTTTAACAATACAATTTTTGGAACAAAGTGGGACACATTGCCGCAAACAGGTTCTGTACCGCTTGTTGCGGATGTTTCAAGCGGTATTCTTAGCGAGCCGCTGGATGTAAGTAAGTTTGGTTTAATTCTTGCAGGCGCACAAAAAAATCTGGGACCTGCCGGTTGCACAATCGTTATCATTCGTGATGATCTTGTGGGTAATGCGCCGCCTTGGACACCTGTAATGCTTGATTATGCAACACATGTAAAAGAAAAATCACTTTTTAACACGCCGCCTGTTTGGTGC
>BTID01000302.1:0-1480 GCA_036245275.1 Termitinemataceae bacterium | reverse complement strand
CGGTAGTCCTGACGAAATTAACATTTCTTTTGATTCTACAACATTGACAAAGCCTACCGGCACACCAATAACAAGAGCAGGTGTAATTACACCGCTTTTTGCAAGTTCAACAACACGGATCAAGGCTGTTGGGGCATTACCAATTGCAAATATCACGGCACGTTTTTCCATATTCATTATGGTTGCAGCTTTTTCCATGCTTGCAGAAGCCCGTGTTATGCCGTAATACTTTGCGTTATATGCAATATCTTCATCTGATATATAACAATGCACATCCCCTTGAAATTTTGCCAAACGTGTTTTGTCGATTCCTGATTTTGCCATATTGGTATCTGTTATGATGACAGCCCCGCTGCGTAATGCTTTTGCTGCAGCTACTAGTGCATTATCTTTTGCAAATAAATTTTGTGCATAATCAAAATCTGCCGATGTGTGAATTACGCGCACAAGTATTTGTTCAAAAGCAGCATCCTGAATTTTATTTACATCATTTGGGCCTAAATTCTTTTCTTTTAATTCCTTGCGTATTATCTCAAAACTACGCGCTTCAATTTTATCTGGTCTTACATATTCAAAACTCATGCACCTGCCTCTAAAATTTTGTATATCATTTTTATGTCAAGGTTTTTGCGGACAGCATCTGCCAATATATCAAATTGTTTTTCTTTATATTCTTTTAGATCAAACAAATTGTGATTTTTACTTTGAAAACCTTTTTTTTCGTATAACAATTTGCAAAGTGCTTCGCGCGCACTGCTTGAATCAAAAAAACCATGCATATATGTTCCAAAAATATTTTTATTTTGTACGAGCAATGGAAGCGGCGATCCGTCAACTCCTGTGCTTTCTCCCATATGTATCTCGTAACCTTCTACATTTCCGAAAACGGGAACAGCAGCATTAACCTGTTTGCGTTGTTTTTCCGGTGTAAACACTGTCTTTACAGGTAGTAGACCCATACCGGCAATACTGCCGCCGCCTTCTAATTCGACACCTTCGACATCTGTTACTGCCATACCCAGCATTTGATAGCCGCCGCACAAACCAAAAATAATTGTTCCATGTTCTGCAAGGCGTAAAACGGCAACTTCAAGTCCGCTCTGCCGTAAAAATTTTAAATCGGAAATAGTATTTTTTGTACCCGGAATAATTACCATATCTGGTGTACCCAATTCATTTTGATTCTGTACATAGCGTACACAAATTTCCTCTGTTGCCTCCAGCGCATAAAAATCTGTAAAGTTTGAAATTTTTGGCAAACGTACAACAGCAATGTCGATCTTGTTTGTGTTAAGCCGCATCATTTTAGGATCATTTTTTTTTGCATAAAACCTTGCAGATAAACTATCTTCATCTTCAATATCAACATCAAGTAAAGGCAGAACACCGGCAACAGGCTTGCCGCTTTTTTCTTCTAACATTTGCAATCCGGGTTTTAGTATTTCAAGATCACCGCGGAATTTATTGACGATAAGCGCCT
>BTID01000301.1:0-1514 GCA_036245275.1 Termitinemataceae bacterium | reverse complement strand
TAATAAAATAAAACACTAACAAAGGTGCCCTTATTATGTATCGGGTTTTTGGAAAGCGGTATTGATAGTAAACATATTAGCTTAAAGTTTTAAGTTCTCCCTAAATCCCATAGCAAGATTATACACAAAAATTAGTAAATCTTTACGCACTATTGACTAATAGACGTAAATATGTTTACAATTAAATGTGTCTATTAGACGTAAAAATGTTTATGTGGTAAAAATATTTGTCATATAACTTAAAAATCTTTTTTGAATAGTAGTTACAAGACTACAGAAGGAGTATGTTTTATGTTGGCTAAAAGTGAAGGAATTGTGGGTTTTGCCGCGGTTTGCTGCCTTTTTATTGTGGGATTTCCTGTTTTTGGACAGCAGTATCAAAGTGAAACTACTAAAGACGGTGCATCGATTGAACTTAATCAGCCGGTATCACCAACAGCAAGTGTGACAAATAATGCACTTACTTCAGAAATCGATTATTTTCTGTCTGTGCGTGATTTCAATTACCTAAAAATAAACAAGGGTTTTGGGTTTGGCGGTGTAAATAAAAATGGAATAAATGCAGGTTATGGGGCAAAAATCGGCCCTAAAGTATATACAAGTTTTTTCTACACCGGCAATATCATAGATGATATTTTGGCAACACTGACAAATTCCGACAGGGCAACTGCGACAAAATATGATTTATACAAACCTAATACAAACGAAACTGATTTTGGATTGCGTGACGAAGATGGAAAACCGCTTTCCGGAACAGTAACGGCTAAAAACGACATAGCTGCTCTTATCGGGCTGGGAAAGCATTTTGGCATTTTGATAGGATTTCACCAGAAGTTAACAGGTGACGGTAAGCCGCTTGCGGATGGAGAGGATAATGGCGAAACCTATTATTCAATAGACAGCAGCATAGCACCTTATTTACAATTTGGATTTAGGTTTGGATCAGAAACTAATGTGTTTAGTATCATATTGACAGGTGCATTTGATATTCACGAATACAGAAGAAAAGCATCTGTTATGGCTTCTATGCCGGTAGATGGCGGAGGGAATAGCACTGTAAATGTGGCAAGTAGAATGTACGGTGATTTTATGCGTCCGCAGGCCGGAGTCGTCAATTCTTTTGATTCTTTTAAAGATGATGTGTCTAAAACCGGTTTCGCTCTTACAGTTGAAGCTGATATGCCCATGTATAAAAACACAGCAGGAGAGATTAGCGGGAAAAAGATGATAGAAACATATAGTTATGATTACGACGGTGATGGTACTGCCGAAAGATATGCAAAATTGTATGAAAAGCTATTGATAAACGGACGCGCCGATTTCAAATTTAATACTATTAGTAAAAAGGAAAAAATGACCTTTGGTGTAAGTGCCGGCGTAGACGGACGTTTTTCTTTCGATATGACAACGGTTGAGGGTGGGCAGTTAGACGCAAACGGAGAACTTAATGATCCCCAAGAGATAGAAAAAGAGGGCGGAATCAATATGACTTATATAATAAGGCCTAATTTTGG
>BTID01000300.1:0-1411 GCA_036245275.1 Termitinemataceae bacterium | reverse complement strand
AAGTAATCTTAGTAAATTTAAACGCGGGGTGCATATTCTTTGAATCATAAAAATCGGTTGAAAGCACCGGAACTTGCGGGAAACCGGCAGCATCAAGGGCTTTTCTCGTAAGTGCCATATAGTTTACAAGACGGCAGTCGCAAACTGTTTTTCCGGTACCTACTACAACTTCGTTAGGGTTATATTTTCCGCTTTCCAGTGCCTGTATGCACTCCCCTATTATTATCTGCGCCGGAAAACATATATCATTGTGTACATATTTTTTTCCAAGCCGCATTGCTTCTGCACCGCCTACAGGAAGCCTTATCGTTTTTATACCTTCGTGTGCCATAGCTGCCGAAATCAATTTCATAAATGACGGGCTTACATTTGGTAAAAGAACTGTGCGTTTTTGTTTTTCGCTTTTAATGAATTTTACCGGATACGGATCTTGCAATGAATTAATAAGTTGTTCTTTTTGTTTATTGCGGCGAAGCTGCACTGTTTCGATAAAAGAGCGCACACGTATCCGTAAAGGACCTGAAACATCACTTTCGTCAAGTTTTAAAACAAGGGGAACTTTGCCGGAGATTTCGTTCATAACACGTGTTACTTCATCTGTATAAAGAGCATCGTGTCCGCAGCCAAAACTAAATATCTGCACATATTCTAAACATGGAGTTTCGGCAGCAATTATAGCACCTGATATTAAATGCCCATGATTATTATTGTTAACGTCTAACATAGAAAGAGATAGATCTTGCGAACAGATTTCAGGAAGCGCATCAAGTGTAATAACCGGAATTCCTAAACTTGTAAAATATCTGGAAAGTTTATGATTAACAAGCTCATCAAATTGATAGTGCCGCCCTGCAAGAACTACCGCAAAGCTGCCTTCTTTGTTGGCACGTGCAATAATATCTTCAGCTATTTTTGTAAGTTTTGCGTTAAACATATTAAACGATGCTTTAGCCAATCTGATAGCTTTACGTGTCATATATTTTGGGATACCAAATGTTTCCTGCATAAAACGGCATATTTGAAAGTTGCGGTCATACTGGTTAAACCAATGAAAAATCGGAGTGTCAAACGGAATATCCCAGCGTTTTTGCGGATTGTCGGAAAAGCGGATAACGATTGGGTAACCTTTTAGAACAGGACATGTAAATGTACTTAGTATAACGCCGTTATCCGGCGGCAGGTGGGCAAATAGCGGCATAAAAATCCTGTCGACTTTGTTTTCATTTTTGCCGGTGGCAAGGTTTTGTATATGACCGTGTACAAGTTTTGCAGGAAAGCATACCGTATCGGAGGCAACATATTGAAGCCCGCTTTCAAAAAGTTTTCTGGAACTTGGCGGTGATATTTTTGTTTTAAATCCAAGTGCATGGAAAAATGTCGTCCAAAACGGCATAGTCCGCCAAAAATCAAG
>BTID01000299.1:0-1126 GCA_036245275.1 Termitinemataceae bacterium | reverse complement strand
TTCATCAAGCACTAAAATTTCAGGCTTTATAACAAGGCAACGTGCTATCGCTATACGCTGCCGCTGTCCTCCGGAAAATTCATTAGGGTAGCGGTCTAAAAAATCAGGATTATCCATACCAACATCATTAAGGGCTGAGCGCACAAGATCTTCACGCTCTGACTTTTCACATAGATTGTGGATCGCAAGACCTTCGCTAACTATATCTCGAACTGTCATACGCGGGGATAGCGAACCATAAGGGTCCTGAAAAATTATTTGCAATTTGCGGCGCAAGGGACGGAATTGTTTTTCATTCATACCTTGCGATTGAGTTTGAATAGGGTCGCCATTTAAATTGATGCTGCCGGAACTGCTCTGCAAACGCAACAGCGCCTTTACCAAAGTTGTCTTTCCGCTGCCGCTTTCCCCCACGACACCAAGCGCCTCCCCTCTGCAAACTTCAAATGAAACACCATCAACCGCTTTTATGTTGCCTGTTCTTCTGCGGAAAAAACCTTTCTTTACAGGAAAATAAACTTTAAGATCTTTTACAGATAACGTAACAGAATCTGATGCTGCGCTTAAATTATTATATTTTCTAAAAAGATTTCTGTCCCCATGCAAAAGTGCTCGCGTGTAATCATGCTGCGGATTAGTAAAAACATCTGCAACAGATCCTTCCTCTACAATCAAACCATTTCGCATAACAGCAATGCGGCTTGCAATGCGGCGCACAAGATTCAGATCGTGTGTAATAAATAAAATTGCAAGTCCCAACTCACGTTGCAAAACAGTTAGCATATCCAAAATCTGCGCCTGAATCGTTACATCCAGCGCAGTTGTAGGTTCATCAGCAATTAAAAGTTTTGGATTGTTTAAAAGCGATAAAGCAATCATTACGCGCTGCCGCTCGCCGCCTGAAAGTTCGTGCGGGTATGCAGTCAGACGTGTCTTGGCATCGTTCAAACCTGTGCGGTTTAACCAATCAATGATAAGCGGTTTTGCACTTTCTTTGCCGATTCCTTGATGCAAAAATAATGATTCTGCAAGTTGTGTCTCTACCCTTTGCAGCGGATTTAAACTTGTCATAGGTTCTTGAAAAATCATACCGATTTCTTTGCCGCGCAGACAACGAAGCTCGGCA
>BTID01000298.1:0-1150 GCA_036245275.1 Termitinemataceae bacterium | reverse complement strand
GGTGTCATAATCCTGAAAGCATAGAGCACTCACCTCTGATTTTCAGGATTTCCAATAAATGTATGGGCTGCGGAATTTGTGTTAGCGCGTGTACCAATCGTGCGATTACAAAAGATGACGGCGGACTGCATTTTGATCGCAACAACTGCAATATAGCAGGCTGTGATGCTCATTGTGTTAAAGAATGTCCGCAGAACGCCATCGAAATAAAGGGAGTGCCTTTTAAAGTGGAAGACTTATTCCGCGAGCTGGCAAAAGATAAAGCATATTTTGGAAACGAAGGCGGCATAACACTTTCCGGCGGCGAGGTGATGTTGCAAAGTGAAGGTGTCCTTGCCCTATCAAAACTTATCAAGGAGGCGGGCATCAATTTGGCGATTGACACTGCCGGCTGTTACAGCTTTAAGGTTCTGCAAGATCTGCTGGCGCATATTGATTTGGTGTTATACGACATAAAAATTTTTGATGCCGCACAGCACAAAGAAATTGTAGGCGGTGATAACCGGCTTGTGTTGGAAAATTACCGAAAATTGCAGGAAACGGGGACTAGACTTTGGGTGCGCACACCTATCATAGAAGGTGCTACAGACAGCGCAGAAAACATCAGTTTGATTGGTCAATTTCTGCAGCAAGAAGGACTGCCCGAACGTTGGCAACTGTGTAGTTTTAATAACCTCTGCCGTGATAAATACGAACAGCTAAGTATTGATTGGAAATATAAAAATACATGTCCTACGGAAAAAAAGCATATTGAAGAATTGACGGCGATAGCCCGCGCCTACGTGCCGCAGGCGGAATATACCGGTACTACAAGGGAATAAAAATGAGTAAAAGGAGTAATTATGACGGTATTTAATAAAGAATTTGATGATTTTACCGCAAAAAAGTTTGAAAATGACGGCAAAATAGGTCTTTTAGCTATGGAAACTCCAGAAGCTTACCCTCACATAGCGTTGATCAGTTCGCTAAGCGTAAAATCAAAAAAGCTGCTTATGTGGGGGCAATTTTCCTCTGGACTTTCAAAAGATTACCTGAAAGACTATAAAAAAACCGGTTTTGCCGTTGTGCTGCCGGACATGTATTGGTGGACAGGAAAGGCTCTGCACCGGGAAACCGTTTTTAATGGCGATGCTTACGAATATTTTAACAA
>BTID01000297.1:0-1203 GCA_036245275.1 Termitinemataceae bacterium | reverse complement strand
TCAAAAGCATTCTCTGAAAACAAGAAATCGGAATCCAAGTATTATGGGAAGGAAGAACTCACTTTAATTATGCGGATACTCGATTATAAAAATGAGTATCTTGCATGGGTTATAGATTTTGATATTCTATTTACCAACAATTTGTCGGAGCGAAGTCTCCGTGATGCAAAATCTAAAATGCTATATCGACACAGGTATCAAAAAAACATTACAATCAATCATTATGGATAAAATAATACATGTCGTTACCGGAGCTACCGGACGGACGGGGTTTGCGCTTTGTGCACGCTTAAAGGAGCGCGGCGAGTATGTGCGTGCGTTGTATTGGCAGGATAAAAAGATTGCCGATTTTTTAAAGCCTTATGCTGACGAAATTGTCTTTGCTGATATTCGGGATAATTCTACTCTTATATCGGCGTTTAAGGATGCCGAGTACGTGTATCATCTTGCCGGCATTGTTTCTATTGCAAGCAAGATCGATAAAACAATCGAAGACGTAAATATATTGGGCACACAAAATGTTGTTGATGCTTGTTTGGAATGTGGTGTTAAACGATTGATCTACACGGGTACTTGTCACACATTGCCGTTCAAAGAAAATAATTCAATTCTGCGCGAACCGGATTATTTTGATCCAACTGCTGTAGCCGGTGCTTATTCTGTAAGTAAAGCACTTGCATCAAACATTGTTTTAGATGCAGTTAAAAACCGCAGTCTTAATGCAGTTATCGGAATGCCCACCGGTATTGTAGGCGGTTATGAATTAAAACGGTCAAACTTTGGAAGAATGATTGTTGATGTTGCCAACCGGCGCTTACCTATATACATTACAGGCCGTTATGATTTTGTTGATGTAAGAGATGTTGCAAACGCGTTATGCGATTTAGCAAACAAAGGTGTCTGCGGACAGTGCTATACATTGTCCGGTCATATAGTTACTGTCAAAGATCTTGTGGGATATGCAGCGTCTGCTGCCGGTGTTAAACCGCCTTCAGTATGTTTACCTCTTGGATTTGTAAATTTATTTGCAGGTCTTGCCGAGCAAATATCTTTAATGCGTAAAGAAACATTGATGTTTACACCTTATGCACTAAAAGTTCTTGGCGACAACTGTAATTTTTCACACGAAAAGATCACAGCCCTTACCGGTTATGCGCCACGTCAAATTTCTGACGCAATAAAAGCACAAGTTGATTTTTATTT
>BTID01000296.1:0-1083 GCA_036245275.1 Termitinemataceae bacterium | reverse complement strand
CTCCTTTGTCAAACCTATGTACCAAAACAGCATAAGGAGTGCCATAATTGCAAAAAATGCTTTTTCCCACAAATGTTTTCCAAAAATTGCCGTAATTTTATTCATTTCTAAACCTCCTACAATTTAGAGCTTATGCTTCTTGGCGTGAAAATCTCTTCGTACATATCGCCGTTAAGGCGTAAACAAGCCGGCAGAATCAATTTTGTCCGCATCGCCATTTACCAAAAATTTGTTGTAGTTGGATGCAATGTCGGCAGGAGTACCGTCTAAAACTCGCGTTCCTGCGATATAAGAAGATGGCAAATTGATATTTGCCGCAGGATTTTCTTGGAGCGTACCTGTGATTCTGATGACATTTCCGTTCAAGTACAAGTCGTTATCTGGTTTAACAAGAGCATTACCTTCCATCTTAAAAGCAGCCCCCGCCGTACGCACACCGCCGCCAAGTCCTGTGCCGACAACATTACCACGTATAACACCACCGCTAAATGTAAATTCTTCGGCTAGATACAGACCGCCGCCGCCATAGGTCATGGCATAATTCTGGCTAATCTCGCCTCCGCTCATAGTAAAATGCCCCGCACTGCCTAAATCAACTCCGCCGCCGTTACACCTGGCGTAATTCCCGCTTATCTCGCCTCCGCTCATATTAAAATTTGCTCCGCCGCCAATAAAAACCCCGCCGCCATGACCGTCTGCAGCACTACGATAAGAGCTATTGTTGCGAATTTTGCCGCCTGTCATGTTGAAAACAGCAGAGCTACCGTCTATATAAACCCCGCCGCCATTGCCGTCACCCGACGTATAGTTATAGTTATTTTGAAGCACCGCGCCTTCATTTAATGTGAGTGTGCCCTCCACCTTAATAAGGGCGGCTTGTGCATAAGGTGAGCCGTCTGAGCCGTTCGCCGCCGGTGTGCTGCCGCCTACCCACTCTGCCGCGCCGTCTATGGTAAGGCTGCTACCCGCAGGCGCGCCTAGTACTAGGCTGCCCAATATGTTATTGGTGCTGTCATATTCAACGGTAAATAGATGCCCTGTGTATGCCCCGCGTTTAACACAATGATCTTCACCTTCCGACAC
>BTID01000295.1:0-1468 GCA_036245275.1 Termitinemataceae bacterium | reverse complement strand
TGTATGGACCGGTAAATCCTGCAAAGTAAAAATTGCCAGGCCTAAATGCAAATTTTGCAAGGAGTGGAATTTGAAAAACATTACAGACTATATTTACATCCCCATTACTTGCAGCAACAAAAATTTTATCCATTGAAAATATTAATTCCGTTTGAAGTGCAAGAGAAGCATCCATAAAAGAAAGCGGAATAATATTTACTTCTCCTGCAAGTGCAGCTTCAAAAGAAACATTTGTATCGGCGCTAATATCTGCTAGTGTGTTAAGTACATAATCATGTACCGAAAACCCTGCACGCACACCGGCGTAAAGCCATTTGTGCTTCCATGCAAGAGATGCCATTTCACCTGTTATACCTGTTAATTCTAAAGTAAAAGATGTACGGGGGTTATGTTGCCCTGATCTTTCTATGTCATATAACAGTAATTCAAGTTGAACTCTGTATAAACCTTGCGCTATGTGAGTTGTCGGTATTTCTACAATAAGTTTATTATTACGTCCTACAGGAAAAGTCTGCATAAAGACAACATTACTTTTCCCTTTTACAATGCTAACTTTGCAATCCGCATTGCCCACTGAAGCAAACTTAGACGAAGATATTTTTATCTCTTTGTATAATGTTTCGCCAACTTTTATTTTGTGCAGGCTTATAGGTTCAAACTTAGTGCTTTCGGCTAAGCGTTGCGCTTCACTGTTATAATCAAGTCCGCTTGTTACTGCCTTCATGCGGTCAGGGCCGCCGAAGAGAGCTAAAATATTTGCATACACTTTATTTTCATTTACAATACCGGCAGCTTTTCTGTAATTTCTAAAAGTATCATCTAGATTTCTTCCGCTGCTTGCAGCATCATTTATCTTTTTTATTTCGCTAAGATTTGCATCGATCTTTTGAGTGTATACTTTTATAGCAAGAGATTTTTGCATATACACGATAAAATAACATCTAAAATTTGATGGGTCTCTGTATCGCTCTGATCTTACACCAATAAGTTCTGCAGCCTGAGCAAAAACTTTTGTTTCCACAGAAATTTTATCGACTGATTCTATCGATAGCCTATTGCCTTCCTCTTTTTCCATATAAGACTGATACGATTCAACATTGGATTCAACTGCTGTTCCAAAATATTTTCTCAAATTTTCATAAGCTTTTTGTTCTGCTTTTTCCATGTTGTTTGAGTTTTGACCTACGGAATAAAGATTAAACTCATCGCTAAAAATATCTTGATGTTTTGTAGCTCAAGCAGGCCTTCCGAATTTATCGCGTTCAAATGTAGGCGATGTCTGCGAATGGGACACTACAGAAACGAAAAACAAAAATGTTAAAAAAATATTTTTTTTCATATAATTATTTTTCTTTAGCAAGAGCTAAAATCCACACTCCGTTTGTTTTTGGATCTCTCCATATTTCGTAGGCAAAAAATTCTACAATTGAGCCCTCACTTATTTGTATGTCCTGCGAAAAAACATTAC
>BTID01000294.1:0-1292 GCA_036245275.1 Termitinemataceae bacterium | reverse complement strand
GATCTGCCGGATTTATTTAAGAAATATTTTGAAAATTTTATGTCCAGTGTAACAGGCGATGTTTGCCGTTCTTCGTTATTTTCTTCTGAGTATTCATTTAAATATCTGCCTGATGCATAAGCAAAATGTACTGATATATTACAACTACGTGTAATTTTAAAATTTGCATTAACATTCAATGTATGAAATCTGTGATAAAGGGGAAAATACCAAATATCACTTTCGCCGTCTTTGTTGTTTGTAAAGTTGTATGAATAAGAAATCCACCCATCAACAAATCTGCTTTCAAATCTACGCAGCATTAAATCAACACCCAGAATTTTTGACATACCATCAAAATGATAATTTTTGATTTTATACCAACGGTGTTGTACATTTTTATAATAGGCTTCGACAGTAAATGAATAGTTTTGCAAAAAATTTAAAGCTAATCCGGTAATACTTGTCCATGAGCTTGTTTGCCGTAAATCAAGAGCACCATTAGATTCTTCTGCAAATGTTACATCTTCGTTGTAAGAAGCAACATTACGCGGCAGCGCGGAAAATAAACCGGTAGCGGCGCTTGCAACAAGACTGTCTACAAAATGTTTGTTGCGTAAAATAGTTATATCAATATTAAAACGCGGATTAATGGCAAGCGGCGTGTTGATCCCTGAAAACAAAAGATGATCAAGACGGATGCCTGTTTCTGTTTTTATAATTTGTTTTTTGCTTGTCCATTCCAGCAGCATAAAAGGACTTGTCCAAAGTCCTTGCCTTTGGACATCAGATTGATTCTCGTTAGGTGCAATATCATTAGCCATATTCCAAAATAGCAACTGTTCTTCTATGCCTGCGCTTAGCACAAAACTAGAACCAATAAAAAAATCCAGCGCACTATTAAATTGAATACTGCTTGTTTTAGTTTTACGTGCCATAGGTTCGGTGCTATCACTGCCTGTAATAATTCCTTCCATTGAATTATCACCTGTCAATTTTGAATTATAAAAACCGGCACCCAAACTTGTTTCTATAAATATTTGAGGGCTAGGCACTATCTGCAAATTTTGTATAAAAAACCCTTGCAATGAATCAAGAGCCAAACTTAAACCGCTTAAGGAAAATTTTAAACCATCGTTACCCAAAAAAGCAGATGCATTGTAATATACATTATTTGAAAAATTATAACCGGCATCCAAAAGCATATTTCTAATATATGGTGCTACTTCAACAAACTTAACGGAATCTGTAAACAGTTTTGCAATGTTGACGTATCCATCCAAATATGTAACGCGGCCTGCTCCAAGTATGCC
>BTID01000293.1:0-1305 GCA_036245275.1 Termitinemataceae bacterium | reverse complement strand
TCGTTAAAAGCAAAACTTGCAAGACCTAAATAGAAATTATGATCCTTGTAAGCAGGAAAAATCGTGCGGAAGTTAGAAACTTTTTTTGTAATTAATTTTTCTAGATCGTTTATATGTGCCTTATGTTTAACTTCAACAATTCCTACGGCATCACAGTTATAAAAAACCCCATCAAACTCATCTTCAATTTTTCCTACCCTGCCTTTTACATTTTGGTCAAAATAATCAAACTTCACATTTGCAAACATTTTTTTGTCCCTTAGTGCATTTGTAAAATATTCCTCTGCAATAGTTCCGTTGTTATTACCCATTTCGCCGACTCTTCCACACACCTTGTTGACTAGTGCCTCAGTTTTTTCAAATCTTTCATCAAGTTCCTTCGCCCGCAGTTCATGTGCTTCCTTGAATCTTCTATCGCTTTCCATCATCTCTTTATGAGACTCCATAATCTCTTTGCGAGATTCCATCATCTCTTTGCGAGACTCCCGTATCTCTTTATGAGCCTCATTGAACAACGATAAAATTTTTTCATAAGTTAATTCTTCTGCCATAGACTTCCTCCTACAGTAATCATAGGAATAATTTCGTAAAACGGCAAGTAAACTATCTTGCGATGGGTGCAACAAAAAACATAGTTTGTAGTTTGCAGTTGGCAATGAGCAATTGGCAGTTATATCCCATCGTACTTAAACTTTCAAATCACTGCCAACTACTCACTGTTCACTGCTTACGGTAAAAACGTTACTCTAAAATAGCCGTTTCCGTCGCGGGGAACTACCGGTATTGCCGCGTCAGTGCCTTGCAATGAACCCCCGCCGCTTAACCGGTACTTTGTGTTTCCGCTGGGTACAGCATTTCCGCCGCTTGCACCCGCTGTGCTTGATAGCCCGTAGACAAAGCCTGAACCTCCGGCACCTGCCGTATTTGCAGTAGCGTTACCAATAGATGTTCCACCATTATCCTCAACTGCTGTAGGACGCGCATAACCGCCGAAATATCCGCCGCCGCTGCCTCCGCATCCGTAATCGCATACTGACAAGTTGCTACCGCCCGCTTGTCCTGCTCCAAAAGCATAACCTGTTGTTTGTGTTCCGGGTTGAGGATGGCTTCCGGCTCCGCCGCTTTCTCTAGTTCCTGCCGCTCCGCCGCCATAACCCGGATTGGTACCTTTATTGTCGCCGGTTGCCCCTCCGCCGAGCCTACAAAAGAAGGTTTTAGTTTTGCCGGCTGGCATCTTGAAGACAACATTAATTCACCTGATTTTACAAATGCCAGCGTTGTAACAGCAAATATGACGGTCTATGC
>BTID01000292.1:0-1318 GCA_036245275.1 Termitinemataceae bacterium | reverse complement strand
AATTTCATTCTACGCTCCGGCGTCTTGCAGAAGAAGATGCAAAGGGGTCTCACGGATATATGCCCAATGCAGGCTTTGCAGATGTGCGCGAAAAAATTGCAAAAAAAAGTTTGCAGAGATCACGGTGTCAAAATTGACGGCAATAATATTATTATGGCATGCGGTGCTGCCGGTGCCTTAAACGTCATTTTAAAATCAATTTTAAATCCGAATGATCAAGTGATTGTTGTTAAACCATACTTTATGGAGTATCGTTCGTATATCGCAAATTGCGGCGGTACATTGGTTGAAGTATGCACGGCATCTGATTCCGGCAACTGCTTTAATTTGGATATTGCAGCGATACAAAAAAGTTTAACCGCAAAGACAGCGGCAGTGCTTATCAATTCGCCTAACAATCCCACAGGCCGTGTATATGATGCAGAAACTTTGGCAAAACTTTCTGATGTTCTTTTGCAGCATGGTAAATCATGCGCTCGTTATCCATACTTAATAGCAGATGAACCATACCGCGAGATCGTCTACGGCACGAAAGTTCCGCCGGTGTTAAGTGCATATCCGCATGCGATTGTTGCAACTTCGTATTCAAAAAGTTTATCACTGCCTGGAGAGCGAATAGGATACATTGCATTTGGTAACGAAATTGACGATAAAGAAAATTTAACGGCGGTGCTTATTTGGGCGACGCAGGTGCTGGGTTTTGTAAACGCACCTGCCCTTATGCAGCGCGCCGTTGCAGAACTTACGGAGGCGCGCTGCAATGTAGAAGTTTATGCAAGCCGCCGCAGTGAATTTAAAAAAGTGCTTGATGCCGCCGGTTTAAAATATATTGATCCGCAAGGTGCATTTTATATTTTTGCACAGGTTCCTAAAACAGGCAGTGATACAGCATTTTCAGATCACTTAAAAAAATATTTGATACTTGGTGTACCGGGGTCATCTTTTGCAGCCCCCGGCTGGATACGTTTTGCATATTGTGTAAATGAAAATATAATCCGAGCATCGGCAGATGCTTTTAAAAAAGCAATGGAAACGTGGGGTAAATAGAAATTTAAAATATTATGAAAAATGTATTTTTGTTTGTACTATTTTTTATTTGCACATTGTTCTCTGTAAACGGAAAAAACATGAACGAAAAAAACATGACCAAAGATGAAAAAAAACGTGTTGAAAAAATCCGGCTGGAAAATTATCAGGAAGAAAAAATATCTTTACAAATAAAACCATTTGAACAAATTTCACTGTTTATGCTCAATTCTTTTGGCGGTAATATTAATGTAGGTAAAATTCTTGGAGCAGATAATGAACCTATTCAAAA
>BTID01000291.1:0-1320 GCA_036245275.1 Termitinemataceae bacterium | reverse complement strand
TTTATCAAGACTTGCCGGCGTTACGCTATTTTGCGGCGTTGCATTATTGTTTACTTGCCGCGATTCAAGCATTTTTATGCGCGAATCATGCTCCGATATTTTATTTATAAAACCCTGCTTCCACCGCTCGAGATCGCTGATCCGTGCTTCTAATTTTCGAACATAGTCAACCTCATGTGGTGTCATTTTGTGTTACAGTAACTGTAATTCTCCAGGGAAATCGATATAACCTTCATTGGTTATATTGCACGGAATTGTTATTTTAATCCTGTTCTGTCCTTTAGCATTAAATCCGCTCGGCGGCATTTTGTAAAATTCCTTTATATTGCTCATTTGATTGAGCGAATTCGGATTTGGGAAAAGATATTTTTGTGCGCCGCTTTCATTAGAAATCCATCTGCTTTCTGTGCCGGACATGATAGTGGGATATTTTGTGCGTATTTGAATATCATCGATTACATAGTAAAAACCGGACGGAAGTCTGCTGCCGGGGTTTGCAGCCCATGCATTAAAATCAGCAACAGGGTTTCCGGTTTGCCTCAAAACAGGTTCAGCAGGTGGTTGCACTTCTTGTTTCAGCTGATTTCCACGTTGCTGTTCTTGATGCTCAAGTCTCTCCACTCTGTTTTTCAGATCTTGCACCCAGGATGTATCGGCTACACGGTTTGCCATTGATGAGTTTTGGCTCAAAACGACTAACTTTGAGTCTAATTCGCCTTTCACTTTTTTTAATTTATCTTCTAACTTCTCGATAGCAGAGTTTAGCTGCTTATTTTTGAAGAATAATAGCAGAATAACTGCTATGACAATAAAAAATAGTGCAATGTCGACTATACTCCCCAAAAAAATACTTTTTTTCAGATTTTCAATTTCTTCGATAGCAACATCACTGACTGGTTCATTGTTATCTTCATTACCAGAATTGTCAGAATTTTGATTATTGATTTCGGCCTGTATTGCCTGCACTGCTGCATCAATATTCTGTTTTGCATCTTCAAGCGCTTTGCCTATACTTCCAACATTATCCACAGCATCAATAGCGGCGTCACCGCTATTTTT
Source organism: Termitinemataceae bacterium (assembly GCA_036245275.1). Taxonomy (GTDB): domain Bacteria; phylum Spirochaetota; class Spirochaetia; order Treponematales; family Breznakiellaceae; genus BTID01. The sequence goes on along the minus strand of BTID01000291.1, from coordinate 261 downwards.
TGCATTTCCAAGCATTTGTTTTTGTTCCTTGGAATAATCATTTTGTGAAATGTCTTCAAAATGCTTTCTGAGTTCGTTTTTTGCTTCTGTTCTCGTGTCAGCAAGTTCTTTTTTCGGGTCAGTAGCTTTTGGTGCGGATGAATTAGTAGTACTCTTTCCGGGATTTCCGCCGCCAGTAGTAGCTTTTGTCGCGGGAATACTCTGTCCGGTGCCGCCGATAGGTTTCGCTGGTTCTGGTGGTGGCGGGGGTGAATCCGTAGC
>BTID01000290.1:0-1293 GCA_036245275.1 Termitinemataceae bacterium | reverse complement strand
AAAATCTAATTTACAGGCAGAAAAACTTTTTAGCGAACAACCTCAATTAGTAATACCGGCAAATATGAATCAGCAAGGAATGACAGAAGATCAAGCCAAGATGGCGCTTGATCCGCATGCAAAAACTTTTGTTGATCCGAATACCAAGGGTGTTGTTGATATGTTTAATTATATGAAGGCAATCGAATACTTAGACCCTAGTGTTACACTTGATCCTTACTCTGTAATTGATGTATCAATGTACCGTGATGCCTTAAACGCTGCCCAAAAAGATTATCCTTCGCCATTTTGGGCAGACCTTGACAAACGTTTTAGCGATTGGAATTCATAAGCAGCCGCATGCCGTATATTGAAATAAACGATATTGTTTTTAGCTATGCGGATACGATAACACTCGACCATGTTAATCTTTCGATTGGGCAAGGCGAGTTTATCGCATGTCTTGGACCTTCAGGTTGCGGCAAGAGTACATTGCTGCGCTTGATGGCAGGATTGATGTTCCCAAAAGAAGGCTTGATAACAGTTGACGGCAGAGCCGTTATGGGACCGGGATTGGACAGGGCTGTAGTTTTTCAGGATTACAGTCTTTTCCCATGGATAACATGCCGCGAAAATGTCGTATTAGCCATTGAACAAGCCGGATTAGGGGAATCGAAGCAGTCCCGTGTTAATATCGCAGAAAAATATCTGGAGTTGGTTGGATTAAGCGGGGACGGCAGCAAGATGCCCGGTGAGCTTTCCGGCGGCATGAGGCAGAGGACGGCTATTGCCCGCGCTCTTGCCCAAAATGCGCCTATTTTGTTGATGGACGAGCCTTTTGGCGCTCTTGACGAGATAACCCGCGCTAATCAGCAAGATGCCTTGCTGCAATTACGCCAAGCAGGCAGCGCAACCGGAAAAACAGTCTTTTTTGTTACCCACGATGTTGAAGAAGCATTGATTTTATCTGATCGTGTTATAGTTATGGGCTCGCACCCGGGACGCGTTGTCTATGAATTAAAGGTCGACCTTGAGCATATCCGCTCTCATAGCTCTGCATTAAACGATGAACGCTTTGTGGATCAACGCAATATCCTGCTAAAAGAGCTTAACACTGTGGTAAATAGTCAAATGGAGCGGGTTCGATCTAAAGAAATTGCAGGTCTTGCTGCAGCCGGAGGGAAAAAATGAAGAAATCACAGTATAATTACATAGGTTCGGCATTGGTTTTTATTGGTTTGTTTGCATTTTACAGCCTTTTAACAGGTTTTAAACTTATAGACCCGATTATTTTCCCAACTTTGCCGAAAATTG
>BTID01000289.1:0-1050 GCA_036245275.1 Termitinemataceae bacterium | reverse complement strand
AGGGGAAGTGCGAAGCGTTACTTTCAATTATAAAGACGAGAACGGAGCAGATAAAATACTTGCAAAAAAATATGTTGTGTTGCCGGAAACCCGTGTAACACTTGCAGAAATTCCACAGCGCGAAAATTATGTTTTTCAAGGTTGGTATACGGAAGAAAAAGACGATATTGTCATAACAAACAAAGACTCAGAGGACGATGTAACGTTTTCAGGCGAGATACCCGATGAAGATAAGTTTATTTTAGGCAGTACAGACATCAATTATCCAAGCCTTGACGTGTACGCGCTCTGGCAGGAAAGACCTGAACATTCCGTAATGGTAACGTTTCAGGCGTATCCGGGAAGCTCAGTGCAAAGCATATTTGTAATTCAGAATAACGGCTGGAAAATGGCAGATAACGCGAATTGGCCTGCAACAGGAGATAGGGCGCATTACGATCCTGTTGCGGCAAATAAATGGTTTATAGCTGATAAAGACGATAATCCCGCTAACGATGTTGAATTTACAAAAGACAAGGTGTTATCAGAGGAAGGCGGTGATATAACTGTTATTGCAAAATGGGACGGCAAAACATACACGGTTAGATTTATGACCGGTGTAGGTGATGCCGTATATTCATCTACAACTGTTAAATATCCGCTAAACACGGTTGGACTACCTGTAGATATGCCTACTAGAGATGCCGGCTACAGTAATGACGGCAAGTGGTACAAAACGCAGGGCAGCGGAGAAGTTCAATTTACAGAGACAAGTATTGTAACAGGTGATATAAATGTTCATCCAAAATGGGTAACATCCGATTTCAATCTTACAAGTCTTAGCGCAAAATACGGTGCAATAGATGCAGACTTTAACACACCGTTTAATGCAGCTACGTACACTTATACTTCAAGTTTGCCTTCATTTGCGCCCTCTGTTACTGTTAGAGACTGATTGAAAATAACATTTACAACTTTACAAACAGAAAATATTTTATTATACTTAAAGAATGAATAACTTAGGAATATCGTCACGAATAGAAAATATGTTGCCATTATTAGATGAAAGAC
>BTID01000288.1:0-1461 GCA_036245275.1 Termitinemataceae bacterium | reverse complement strand
ATATTATAGGCATAACGTGGGGAAAAAAACAAGTGGACACTGGATTTTTATCTATTTGCATGATAGCCTGATACATAGTAGGAGCGAAAAGTGATAGCAAAACCGATGATTCGCAGTAATATCTGCTTAAATAGCCATCCAAAAGGATGCGCAAGTTCTGTCCGCAGTCAAATTGAATATGCTCAAGGTGTGTTTAAGGGGCAAAACAGGCAAGGCATGCCGCGTTTAGCACTTATTATTGGGTGTTCAACCGGTTATGGTTTAGCCAGCCGTATTGCTGCAGCTTATGGATATGGTGCTGCAACTGTTGGGATTTCGTTTGAAAAGGCAGGAACGGATACAAAAAGCGGCACACCAGGCTGGTATAACAATCTGACATTCGATAAAGATGCCGCTTTAGCGGGTCTAAAATCAAAAACATTAAATGGCGATGCTTTTTCTAATGAACTTAAAACAGAGGCAATAGCCGCAGTCAAAGACCTTGCGCAGCAGGCAAAACTTGACGCAAAAATAGATCTTGTAATTTATTCACTGGCATCGCCGGTACGCACAGACCCCGCAACCGGCATTATGCACAAATCGGTAATTAAGCCGATTGGAGGCACATATTGCGGCCGCACATTCGACATGGTTAGCGGCAAAATCAACACGGTAAGCGTAGAGCCGGCAAACGACGAAGAAATCGCCAACACGGTAAAAGTTATGGGCGGCGAAGACTGGGAGCTGTGGATACAAGCACTAGATGCCGCTGGAGTACTCGCTCCCAAATGCCGCACCGTTGCCTACACGTACATAGGACCGGAACTTTCGTGGGAAATATACAAAAACGGCACTATAGGCCGTGCAAAAGAAGACCTACAGCGCGCCGCTAAAGAAATCAATAAAAAGTATGCCGCAGGAAGCGGTGCGGCAGCGTGGGTTTCAGTAAACAAAGCTGTGGTAACTAGGGCAAGCGCCGTCATTCCAATCATCCCTCTGTACATTTCCTGCCTATTCAAGGTAATGAAGGAAAAAAAATTACACGAAGGCTGCATTGAGCAAATTTGCCGCCTTTACAAAGATTTCCTGTACGCAGACGCAGCGGCGCAAGATAACTCAAAAGTACCTGTTGACGCAGAAGGACGCATCCGCATTGACGACTTTGAAATGCGCAGCGAAGTGCAGGCGGCAACGGTTGCACAAATGGATAAGCTAACTGAAGAAAATATTTTTGAACAATCCGATGCCGCCGGTTTTAAGCACGACTTCTTGGAAGCTCACGGGTTTGACATAGCCGGTATTGACTACGATGCCGAAGTTGACCCATCAGGAATTTAACAAATGCAAGAACAGACAATTTTAAATATAATCGACAAATTTGATGCAAGCTCGATCACCGGTTTGGAAATAAATGACGGAACAACAAACTTAATCCTGCGAAAAGAGGCATTCACCGAAGTTGCCCTTACCTCATCCTCCGAA
>BTID01000287.1:0-1057 GCA_036245275.1 Termitinemataceae bacterium | reverse complement strand
TTATTTCATCTTCAGAAACAGTATTATCAAGCTGAGTATTATCAAGCTGTGTTTGATCCGGATCAGGTATTACTTTTATATTCAAAGCCGGCACAGAAAGTGTGCGGCCTTCAAACCTAAAATTATGTGCAGCTATACGTACATCTTTTTCGCCTAATGGCAATATCTTTACTCGGAAATATACACCGGCAGCTTTATCCGCCGCCGTTACAGGCAAGTCCTCAATTACAGCATTTTCCGGCGCTTCGATATGCAAGGGCAATGCTTTTATCGGCGTTTTGTTTCTGCTAAAGTCCAGTAAACGCAGACCGGCTTCTACGGTTTTTCCAACCATTATTGTGGAAGGCGGGCTTAACCATGTTTCGCGGCCTATCCATTGCAGACGTCCTGACTTTATGGATTTCTCATCGTTCACAAGCAAACGGATCCGTCTAGTAGCCGCTGTTTTTCCTGGAATTGAAACTTCAAAAGCGCCTAAATATTTACTACCGGCTGCAAGGGGAATAAGCAAAAATTCCACGCATGTCCAGCGGGTACTTGATCCGGTTTTATCTTTTAAAAGTTTGATTTCGGTACGTATTCTCTCCATAGAAAAGTTATCTTCAAAATCAGGCGGCTGCACACGAACCTCAATCGGGTTAGGATGGTTCACCATTACTGTAATTGAAAACGGAACATTTTGTTCGATGTTATCGCTTGATACCTCTGCATAAACATCTATTTTAGGACCTTCGGGAACGGCAGACTCTTCTTTTGCTTGCGGCAGCGGTATAATAACAGAATCGGCATTTAGGTCTATGTCAATATCACCCTCATCATCATCATAGTCAGTTTGCGCACTAAGAAACAGCGCATTAGTAAAAAGAAAAAATGCGGCAGAGAGAGTAAAAAACGTACGCTTATGATGGCGCTTTGGTTTAGAGGTGCGCATTATTTTACTTCCCTCCGTCTGCCCCTTTTAGGTGCCGGTTTTTTTACGCTCAAACCGTGTGATCGTATTATTTGCTGCACCACTTTATCCATGTGTAAGCGCTGCGGATTCATAGGAAGTACAAAA
>BTID01000286.1:0-1421 GCA_036245275.1 Termitinemataceae bacterium | reverse complement strand
GAAATAAAAGTGGAATTTTTTGACACAGAAGAACAACTTGCCAATATAATATCGGGTGGAGCGGCATACTGGGCGGCAAGTTATGATGATATGGGAAACCAAACAGAGAAAATTTGGTATTCAAAAAACAACAGTTTTTTAAACGGGATAAAATATTCTTATGACGAGAGGGGAAATCAGCTTGAAACTATTACACTTGATAAAAATAAAAGACCGGCGCAAGGCTATTTGATTAGACGCTTAAAATATGATGAAAACGATAATTGCACCGAAAAGGCTTTTTACGACAATAACAATAAACTTGATATTGCAAGAGACGGCTATGCAAAAGTAACTTACACGTATGATGATAAAAATAATCAAATCGAGGAAAGATATTTTGATGCAAACGGTTATTTAGTAATTAATGAAAAAGAAGGCTATGCAATAAGAAAAGATGAATTTGATAGTAAAGGAGATAACACAAAAACATCTTATTTTGATGCGTTAGAAAACCCGCTAAAAGGCGAAGCTGCGGTTCGTTTAAGGGAATTTGACGCTATGGGGCGGGTTATTCGAGCTATTAGGTTTAATGATAAAGGACAGCTTGATAATAATTTTCCTGAATTTATTTATGCTTACGATAAATACGGCAATCAAAATTATTTTGCACTTGCAGATGGATTTGGTAATAAAATTAATACACGTGATGGTTATTCAATAAAGCGAACTGAATATGATATTAGAGGCAACGTAATTTCAGAATCATATTATGACAAAGATGATAAACCATGTTTAAACAAAGAAAGTGATGCACACAAAATATCAACAATTTATGACAAGCAAAGTAATGTATTAGAAAGGCGTTATTATGATGCAGACGAAACATTGACAAAAAACGGCTACGCCATAGAAAAAAATAAATATGACGAAATAGGCCGCCTGATTGAACATGCCACGTACGATTATTTGGATAGACCGTTTAATAATAAAGAGGGTAGACATAGATATGTCCGATCTTATGATGAATCAGGGGTTATTTATGAAACATACTATGCAGTAAACAATACTATCATATCAGAATGGAAGTATGATCCTAATACAGATAAATGGACACGATCTGATGCTTGGCGGCGAAGTTTGGAAAACTTAAAAACAAAGCTTCCGTTTAAACTTGACGATCATACACAGATTACAATCATAGCGCTAAGCGGTAACACTTGCACTGTTACACTCCGTGTAAATTATTCAAAATATGATCTTAGCGGTAAACAAATGCAAACGCTTGAAGATGAAGGAATATCGTATGCTGAAAATATTCGAGAAACATCTGATATGCCAAAAAATGCAACATTGGTAATACTCGGTGTAGATAATGCGGCTAGAGATTTATATCGCATAACAAAATAGGAGGATATTTTGAGGGTAATAAAAATCCCCGC
>BTID01000285.1:0-1020 GCA_036245275.1 Termitinemataceae bacterium | reverse complement strand
GCGGCTGCCATTAATAAGTATGTTTATATCACAATTCATAAAACTTTTGTCGAAGACTTACTTGTAAAATATTCAAAGTTAGAGCGCGTTGCAGGTGCCGATCAGCTTGAACATCCTATTATACGCGAATGTTTAAAAGAAATGAATATTGACGGCAAATATCTTGAATTAACAAGTTTGGCCGATATTCCTTCAGGAACCGGATTGGGATCTTCGGGCAGTTTTACTACAGCACTACTAAAAGCTCTGCATATACACAAACATCAGTTAATTTCAATTTATGACCTAGCAGAAGAAGCGTGCAAAATAGAACTTGAACGCTTGAATGAACCGATAGGTAAGCAGGATCAATTTATTGCTGCATTTGGCGGTATTACAACTTTTGAATTTAAACAAGACGATACTGTGATAGTAAAACCGCTCAATCTTCGAAAAGAAACTTTGTTTAATTTGGAAGATAATCTTGCGCTGTTTTTTACAGGTTATTCTCGATCGGCTTCTTCAATATTAAAAGAGCAAGATGATAAGAGTAAAATAAATGATGATGAGATTACCGCAAATCTTCATTTTGTAAAAGATTTAGGCTTGCAAAGTCAAATTGCTCTTGAAGATGGAAACCTGCATAAATTCGGCGAGCTTATGAATGTTCACTGGGAGCATAAAAAAAAGCGATCCGGGAATATGTCAAACGGAAAAATTGATGAATGGTATAGTCTTGCAATGAAAAACGGTGCGATAGGCGGTAAGCTTATAGGAGCAGGCGGCGGTGGTCTTTTAATGTTTTATACCGAAGATAAAATGAAACTGCGTCATACTTTAATGGGTGCGGGATTAGAAGAAGTGCGGTTTAATTTTGACTTTGAAGGCACAAAGGTGATCGTGCAATAATGTTACCTGTAATTATACTCGCTGGGGGGCTTGCGACACGTATGCGTCCTATAACAGAGACAATTCCAAAAGCTATGATCGACATAAATGGGAAACCTTTTATACATTATCAGATGGAGATGCTTAAAAAAA
>BTID01000284.1:0-1227 GCA_036245275.1 Termitinemataceae bacterium | reverse complement strand
CACAAAGATTACTTACACGTTACGGTGTAGATAAAGTTTTAACAGACGCAGACATGATTGCAGTGTACGAGCGATTAAATAATTTCATAAAAACCAATTATCCAAACGCAAAAATACTACGCGAGTGTCCAATCAGTCTTCGTGAAGCAAACAATCAAGTTATGCACGGCTTTATTGACATGCTGCTTGAACTTGATGAGGGTTATGTAATCATTGACCATAAAACATTTGCCGGTGCAGGTATCGCAAAAGAAGAAGCGCGAAAGTATGCCCCGCAGCTTAACGCCTACCGCCGTGCAGTAGAGGCAGCAACAAACAAGAAAGTGCTTGCCACCTTGATACACATGCCGATAATTGGTATAATTTATGAGGTGAAGGGATACACACTATAGGAGGAATCATGGACGACAAAATAGAAGAGAAAATTAAAGAGGTAATTAAACTCTACAAAGCTGATTTTGCGCGTATTGACGGTGAAGAACGCTACAAATGGGAAGCTGTGCAACATTTTAAGAAAAATTGGGATATTGCTGCACCGGATTTCGCGAAAATGCTGGGCGAGGCATTTGCTCTGTACGGAAATTTACTTAATTCAAGAAACAATTTCCCGCTTGATGTGATTACAGAGTTTGCAAACCAGGACCCGGAAACCGTACGCAAGATGTTTCATAACTTATATGACGAAGGCGACAAAAATTCATCTGTTGAAAACAGAATCGAGAATTTTCAGGCTGCGTTCGCCCCTTTTATTGAACGGCAGTTTGCACAGTCTGATAACTGGAAAAGTTCCTTTCAAAGTAGGCACGCCGTTAGTATTTATCTGGCTTCTGAATATCCAGACAAATACTACATCTATACGTGGGGTATTTATAAAGACCTTTCAGCGTTCGTCGGCTACACAGGGAAAAAAGGTGAAAAGTATAAATGGGAAAATAATAATGATTTGTTTAAGCGCGTAAACGATATTGTAAAAAAAGACTCAGCCCTTTTGGAAATGAGCGATAAGCGTTTAGCAGAGGATTGTTACCACGAAAAGGAATATCATATTCTAACTCAGGATATTGCTTTATATGGCAGTAGACTCTTAGGCACTGGTAAAGGTAAGTTGGTAGGAGTAAACGGAATGAGTGCAATCGTCTCAAAAATAAAAGAAGTCCTAGAACATGGCGAACAAAACATCGTTCTAACCGGAGCGCCCGGAACCGGAAAAACATACGCAGTAAAACA
>BTID01000283.1:0-1270 GCA_036245275.1 Termitinemataceae bacterium | reverse complement strand
TTTAGCGGAAGCGGCGTTACGGCTGTAGAAGCATTAATGAATAATAGAAAGGCTGTTAGTATTGACATTAACCCAATGGCGGTATTTATTGTTCAAGCTCTTTTAGCACCAATAAACATCAATAAATTTTCAGAGAGTTATAACAAAGTAAGGAAAGAATATATAAAAAGAGAGGGGCATACTAAAAATGATATTGAAAAAATACTTAACGAATGTCCAGGACCAAAAAACTTAGGTTTACCAAAAGGTTCTGATGTAGAAACTGTACCGCAATTATTTAGCCGTGAGCAAACTGCACAACTTGCATTATTAAAAAGCATCATATTAAATGAAAAAGATAAAAATATACGGTATACATTACTTTTAATGTTTTCAGGAATGGTAACAAGATTAAATCTGACATATCACACAACTGCATCTGCCAATGACACCAACGTTTCAGGCGGAGATGCAAGCGCAATGCGTTATTATCGCTATAGGATAGCACCTGAACCACGCAGTTTAGACATGATAAAATACTTGGACATTCGTTACAAAAAAGTTTTAGCGGCAAAAAAAGAAATCGACACTCAGTGTTCTTTTAATCATAAAACATTTGACGAAATGTTTTATGATGCACAAATTATAAAAGGCACTGCGACAGACTTATCGATTTTAAAGACCGAAAGCGTGGACTACATATACACAGACCCGCCTTATGGCAAAAAAATAGCATATCTTGATTTATCCGTTATGTGGAACGCATGGCTAGATTTAGACGTAACGGAGGAAGACTATAATTTAGAAGCCATAGAAGGCGGCGAGCATCATAAAACAAAAGAAAATTACAATGACCTTATCGCGAAAAGTATTGAAGAAATGTACCGTGTTTTAAAATTTGATCGTTGGCTTTCTTTTGTATTTGCACACAAAGACCCTGAATTTTGGCACTTGATAATTGAGACTGCTGAGAAATGTGGTTTTGAATATGTTGGGGCTGTTGCACAAAAAAACGGACAAACAAGTTTCAAAAAAAGGCAAAATCCATTTACGGTATTATCGGGACAGTTAATAATAAATTTTCGTAAAGTCCGTTCTCCAAAAGCTGTTTTAAAAGCAAATCTTGGAATGAACATTGGTGAAATAGTCATACAAACAATTGAGGGAATAATTGCAAAAAACGATGGGGCAACACTAGAAGAAATTAATGATGAACTAATTATAAGAGGATTAGAATTGGGTTTTTTAGACTTATTAAAAAAAGAATACACAGACCTTACACCGCTCTTAC
>BTID01000282.1:0-1098 GCA_036245275.1 Termitinemataceae bacterium | reverse complement strand
GCAGGAGCGTAAAAATAAAGAAGAATTACAAGAGCGTAAGACTAAAGATTTTTTGGTATCCTTATATAAGAGATTTGGTTCGCCAAATTTATTTGGTTCGCCAAATTCAAATGACCAAGCTTATAATATATACGATAGAATTCAACATCCTGCTAAATACTATACATATGGACAATCACTAAAATTAAACAGGAAAGAATTTGCCGAAATTATGAAAGCTTTAGAAGAATATAAGGCTTTAGGGTTTTACTCAGATGAGATAAACAAATATTTTGAAGTGTTAAGGAGAGGGCTTAACAATAAGCAAAAAGAGACATTTGATGCAATACCGCTACCTAAGCCATAACAAAAAAATTAAAAAGGAGATCTTTATGGAAGTTGATTTTTTAAGAAAAGAAGAAAAACTAATTCGCCAGAGCATCGCGCGTAAATATGATAAGCGTATTGAAAATGCATCCCCCTTATATGATGGCATTGTAGATGAAGAAAAGTATGTTTCTGCCAAATACAGAATTTGTTGGATCTTGAAAGAACCTTATGATTCAGAATATCCGGCTAACGAAGGCGGTGGTTGGAGTATTGCAAAAGATTTTCTTACACAAGATCAAGAAACATTAGCACCTAAACTATATGCATCAAATACATGGCGGCCTATTACCTACGTTACCTATTCACTACTAAATAATTTTGTGCCATATAACAAATTAGAATATATTACCGATAAACCGGAAATGGCTAGTGTTTTGCGTAATATTGCAGTAATTAATATCGGCAAAATGCCTGCAACATCAAGAACACCGGATGCAAAACTTCCACAACTATACGAGTTTTGGAAGCCTGTGTTGTTACGGCAATTAAAGTCTTATGACCCTCAAATATTAATCTTTGGAAATACATTTTATCAATTTTTTGAAGATTTAAATATTTCTGAAAGTGAGATAAAACATATTAATAATCAAATTGACTGCGTAACAAAAAATAATAAGCTATATATAAATGCCTATCACCCATCTGTACGCGGTGTCACAATTTCAGAGGAAGATTATTGCCAGGGAATTATAAATATTGTTAAAAATAATATAAAAACAGTTAAACCGT
>BTID01000281.1:0-1378 GCA_036245275.1 Termitinemataceae bacterium | reverse complement strand
TAAGCATTGAAAGAGCTATTACCGGATCTTTACAAAGGTGAGGCAGCGCGCCATGCCCTCCCCTGCCCTGAATGTTTATTTTAAAGATGATGGCTGCAGAAAACGTACCTCCTGCACTTATTGCAATCCGCCCGCTGTGATTTTCCGGACCTACGTGCATACCGTAAATTTCATCGACATCATCTAAAAAACCAGTATTGATTACTTGTTGAGCACCGTTAGATTGTTCTTCTGCAGGTTGAAAAATCAATTTTACCGTTCCGCCAAGATCTTTTTTATGTTCGTTCAACAAAAAAGCGGCTCCCAAAAGCGAAGTTGTATGAAAATCATGTCCGCAAGCATGCATACATCCTGGAATTTCCGATTTATACGGCAAATCTGTCTCTTCATTGATAGGTAGTGCATCAATATCTGCACGCAAGGCGATAATTTTTTGGTTTTTTGTTGAGTTTTCGCCGCGTACAACAGCGATGCATCCTGTTTTTAGTCCTGTATCAAGAATATCAATACCGGCAGATTTCAAAACGTCAATTATATACGCCGTAGTTTGTGTTTCGCAGGCACTTAACTCCGGATTTTTATGAAAATGTTTAAAGTGTTCAAACAGCACACTTTGAATCTCATGCTGATTTTTATTTTCCGTAACTAGTTTTCCCCCCTATCACGCTTTAAATGTATACTGTAGCACCCATGCTGTCAAGGCATTTGTATTATGAATTTTTATTTATGATCAAATATTCTTCAGGTAACAAAGCTTTAATTTGACTCTGCTTAAAGTCTTTGATATTACGTGTGATAATGTAATCTATGTTTTTTTCTTTTGCTGATACTTCTATTACTGCGTCTTCATAATCATTTATCGTTGAATATAATGCATTGTTTAATATTTCTTTACTAACTTCAATTATTTCAAAACGCCTCATTATCACGGAAATGATCTTTTTGATATTTGTTCTATCAAGTTTTTCTTTAGAAAGAAAATATGATAATGTTGTAATTTCATGTGCGCAAACAAATCCCTTGATTTTTTTGGTTACAACAAGTTTAAAAAATTCTGCAACCTTTTCCCAACCATTTCTTTTGCCTAGGTAATCAAGAATAATATTTAAGTCAATTAATACGGTTCTCATGATGTATCCTCCGTAATTCTTTTTTACTCGGTATATCCGCTCCATCTAAGATGCCGCACAAATCAGCCAGATCGTTCGGTAAATCTATTTCATTAACATTACGTAGTTCTTGAAAATAGTTTTCGATAATTTTTGAAATAGACTGTTGTGTTTTACGCGAAAAATCATGAGCAAAATCAATCACACCGCCATCAAGGCTTACCATCTGCCTGCGGTATATATTGGTGACTGGCACCAATGGTAGGCCT
>BTID01000280.1:0-1510 GCA_036245275.1 Termitinemataceae bacterium | reverse complement strand
GGGTGCATCTTTTTTTCATGGGTTTTTTAAGCTGATTTTTTGTAATGCACCCATATTTTGCTCTCTACCTGCGACCTAAGGGTTAGGATATACTGTGCGTTATATTCATCCCACATCATGCCGGGACCCTTGCAGCGTTTTTGCAAGACGGTTTTATTTGCGCTTTCAACCGGACCAGATCCTATGTAAAAACCGGATTTTTTGTAGCTGCTATAATCAATTTTTTTACGATTATCAGAAATGTATTTATAAATATTTACAATGCCATCCGGACGATTTTTTTTATCTTTGTATTGTTCTAAAGTTTCCAACAGCTCTTTTATTTTGCCTGTATTTACATGATCAATAATTTTTTCTGCCCACGGTTTATATTCTTTTTGATCATCGCCATATAAAAACTTTGCGTATGAATTGATATTTTCTACCAAGTGAAAATAATCCAAAACTTGAATAGCATCAGGGAAAAGTTCCTCACACATTGATCGAATCCATGAGGCACCATCACTTACAATAACTATTTTTTCGTATTCTCCATACCCATTTCGCAGCGCACATTCAAATACATATTTTTTAAACTGTTCAACATTTCCGATATACGAAACATATTCTTTGCGTAGAATATCCATAGTAATTCCGTCTGAGCGTAATTTTAAATCGTTACTGTTAAAAACCATTATTAGCTTATTCTCACGCCATGATGTGTCTGCTTTAAAACGTTTTCGGGTATTTATAGCCGCCCCATCTATCATTATATACAAAACACCTGCTTTTGAGTGTGTATACGGTATGTCTATCATATTGTCGAATGCCTCTTGCGCGTTCTTTGTGTTTTCTTCGAAAAGTTTCTTGCCTACAGAATGTGTTACTTTTTGTATTGTAGAGTCGGTTATTGAATGCCCTAATATATCCCGCATAATATATTCCGCTTGCTCAAATGAACTTTGATTTTGTCCCCAAAAAGCAGTTTCATTTATCATACGCTCAGTCATCTTATGTTCTAATTTGTCTATCTTTAGAAATTGATCTACAGGTTTTACAACCTCATCATACAATTCTTTTCGCTGTGTGTCATTTGTAAAAACCCGTAAGCGTAAAGCACTTCTACACAAATTTAAATCCCCGTTTATTGTTTGAATTGTGCGTTTCTGTAATCCTGTGTTTTCTATAACTACATTTACTTCTTCTGCATCAAATACTGATTCGATTTCTGCTTTTTTTTTATAATAATATCTTTCTCATTAATGTCTGCTGTTAAGTCATTGTAATATTCTGCAATTACTAACCTCATTTTTACAATTAGTTCGGTCCACTGATCTTCTATGCTTGTTATATCAAGCTCGCCGGTTTTCTCTAAATTCTTGAAATTAATCATGCTGTTTCCAAGAGCCGCTGCACATGCTTCAAGTGCTTTTTGTTTGTAATCTGTGTTTTTCATAAAATTTGCCCCTCCCAGAGCTATATTAATTGTAGCACACTATTTGAAATTTACCTATGAAAAAAAGATGCACCC
>BTID01000279.1:0-1298 GCA_036245275.1 Termitinemataceae bacterium | reverse complement strand
AATAAACTTAATAAGAGCGAAAACTGTCATCAGTACTTACGTTTGCGGACGTTAGAAGAAGAAAAACTTTTGCAGGAACAAACATTAAAATCACAGCAATTGGCTATAGAAGCAGAAGAAGCATCAAAAGCAAAAAGCACTTTTCTTGCTACAATGAGTCATGAAATACGTACACCGTTAAATGCAATATTGGGTTTTTCTGAAATTATTTTGCAAAAAGAATTAAGCGATGATATACAATATTCTATTAACACTATTGCCAATTCCGGCAGGGTCCTTCTTAGCATCGTTAATGATATTTTGGATATTTCAAAAGTAGAGTCCGGCAAATTTGAATTGTTGCCTATGGAGTATGACACAGCACAAGCGATAAACGATTCAATAATGGTAAATATTGTCAGGATAAAATCAAAGCCGATAGAATTTATATTGAATATGGAAAATAATATTCCGCAAAAATTATTTGGTGATGAATTGCGTGTTAAACAGATAATAAATAATTTGTTGTCGAATGCGTTTAAATATACCAAAGAAGGCAACGTTACGCTTAGCATAGGCTATGAAAATAAGTTTTTAAAAATTTCTGTTAAGGATTCCGGAATAGGAATAAGAGAGGAAAATCTTGAAAAACTATTTGGCGAGTACTCGCAACTAGATGCAAATGCGAACCGAAAAATCGAAGGGACAGGATTGGGTCTTGCCATTACAAAAATGATAATCGAAAAAATGAACGGAATAGTTTCTGTAGAAAGTAATTATGGAAAAGGCAGTTGTTTTACCGCCGCTATTATGCAGCAGCCTTTGACTGATTCTGTTATTGACAGCGAAACAATAGAAAAACTTGTTTCGTTTAAGTATGACAAAAATGCCGGCAAAGGCAAAATAGTCAGAAATATCAATAAGTTTCCGGGGGCTTCTATTTTAATTGTTGATGATGTTAAAACTAATTTGGATGTTGCAAAAGGTCTTTTAACACCTTATCAATTGAACATAGTTTGTGTGCAAAGCGGATACGAAACTATACGCTTAATTGAAGCTGTATCAAACGAAGATGCTTTAGAAAATGATTATACAAAATTTGATATTATATTTTTAGATCATATGATGCCCGATATGGACGGCATAGAAACTTGCAAAAGAATAAGAATGATCGAAAGTGATTATGCAAAAAATGTACCCATAATAGCATTTACTGCAGATGCGCTTTCCGGTCATAGAGAAAAATTTATCACTGCAAATTTTAGTGATTATATTTCTAAGCCTATAGAAATGATGCAGCTTGATGCAATTTTAAATAA
>BTID01000278.1:0-1126 GCA_036245275.1 Termitinemataceae bacterium | reverse complement strand
TGCCGAGCTTCGTTGTCTGCGCGGCAAAGAAATCGGTATGATTTTTCAAGAACCTATGACAAGTTTAAATCCGCTGCAAAGGGTAGAGACACAACTTGCAGAATCATTATTTTTGCATCAAGGAATCAGCAAAGAAAGTGCAAAACCGCTTATCATTGATTGGTTAAACCGCACAGGTTTGAACGATGCCAAGACACGTCTGACTGCATACCCGCACGAACTTTCAGGCGGCGAACGGCAGCGCGTAATGATTGCTTTATCGCTTTTAAACAATCCAAAACTTTTAATTGCTGATGAACCTACAACCGCGCTGGATGTAACGATTCAGGCGCAGATTTTGGATATGCTAACTGTTTTGCAACGTGAGTTGGGACTTGCAATTTTGTTTATTACACACGATCTGAATCTTGTGCGCCGCATTGCAAGCCGCGTTGCTGTTATGCGAAATGGTTTGATTGTAGAGGAAGGATCTGTTGCAGATGTTTTTACTAATCCGCAGCATGATTACACGCGAGCACTTTTGCATGGGGACAAAAATCTTTTTAGAATACATAACAATTTAAGCGCATCATCAGATTCTGTTACGTTATCTGTAAAAGATCTTAAAGTTTATTTTCCTGTAAAGAAAGGTTTTTTCCGCAGAAAAACAGGCAACATAAAAGCGGTTGATGGTGTTTCATTTGAAGTTTGCAAAGGGGAAGCGCTTGGTGTCGTGGGGGAAAGCGGCAGCGGAAAGACAACTCTGGTAAAGGCGCTGTTGCGTTTGCAGAGCAGTTCCGGCAGCATCAATTTAAATGGCATCCCTATTCAAACTCAATCGCAAGGTATGAATGAAAAACAATTCCGTCCCTTGCGCCGCAAATTGCAAATAATTTTTCAGGACCCTTATGGTTCGCTATCTCCGCGTATGACAGTTCGAGATATAGTTAGCGAAGGTCTTGCGATCCACAATCTATGTGAAAAGTCAGAGCGTGAAGATCTTGTGCGCTCAGCCCTTAGTGATGTTGGTATGGATAATCCTGATTTTTTAGACCGCTACCCTAATGAATTTTCCGGAGGACAGCGGCAGCGTATAGCGATAGCACGTTGCCTTGTTATAAAGCCTGAAATTTTAGTGCTTGATGAA
>BTID01000277.1:0-1369 GCA_036245275.1 Termitinemataceae bacterium | reverse complement strand
CGGCACTACAAGTTTAAAAATAATAAAATTGCTTCGCGAAGCCGGTGCAAAAGAAGTACACATGCGGCTTTCGTGTCCGCCATTTTTATATCCATGTTATTTTGGTACAGATATTGATACAAGCGAAAATCTTATTGCGTATCGACATACACTCTACGAGATACGCGATATAATTGACGCAGACACACTTGGTTATCTTTCAATTGATGCCCTGCACAAAATAACTAAGAATTGCAAAACTGCAAATGATTGCGGCGGCATTTGCGACGCATGTTTTTCCGGCAAGTATCCTATTGATGTTTCCGGTATACATGCAAAATCAAAGTTTGAGCAGGGAATTGATACGGATTGATATTGAAACTTGCATAGTGCGGGTAAACGGGAAAAAATGACAAAAAATATTTTGATGATTGGTGATATTGTAGGCAGCGCAGGTGTTGCAGCACTGCGTAAACAATTGCCGGAGTTAAAAAAAAAGTATGATGCTTCTTTTGTAGTAGCAAACGGCGAGAATGTTGCCGATGGATTCGGCATAACAGAAAGTGATGCAAAAGTTCTTTTTGCATGCGGCGTTGATGTAATTACAACAGGAAATCATGTTTGGGAAAGGCGTGAGTTTTGGGATTATTTAGAAAAAGAACAATTTGTGCTGCGTCCTGCAAACTATCCTAAGATCACCGGAATAGCCTGTGAACAAAAAGAACTGCAACATGATGACATTCAAACAATATCAAAAATTCCAGGACATGGATTTATCAGCCTTAAAAAAGATGACGTTATGTATACTGTAATAAATGTACAAGGCAGACAGTCGCTTTACATTATTGATTGTCCGTTCAAATGTTTCGATGCGATTTATGACAATCTTTCAGATGATCAAAATTCAGGAATTATACTTGTAGATTTTCATGCTGAAGTCTGCGAAGAAAAAGAATCTTTTTCTTTTTATCTTGACGGCCGCGCAACAGTTGTTGCAGGAACTCACACGCATGTACAAACTGCAGATGAAAAAATTATGCCGCGCGGCACTGCATATATTACAGATCTTGGAATGACAGGTGTACACGACAGCGTAATCGGAATGAAAAAAGAAATCTGTATAGAACGCAGTAAAACAAATGTGTTATACAAAATGGAATGTGCAGAAGGTGATGGATGTGTTGACGGCATCTGTGTTACCGTAGACACAGAATACGGCAAGGCGATAGAAATTAAACGGCTGTAAATAACAACGCAATGCCTAAAAATAATGGCAAATTGCTAAGGCAAATTTAACACGGAGGTACGGGAGGTACACAGAGGGAATTCGGAGGAAGAACAAAAAATTATTAAAGGTGCCCGAAATTCTTATTCGTGCCGTAGGGTTTAA
>BTID01000276.1:0-1345 GCA_036245275.1 Termitinemataceae bacterium | reverse complement strand
AGCAGAAAGATTTTTTACATCGCCTGGCGGGTTTTCATCGGGCGGTTGCTCACCGGGCATTATAGGCTGAAAAAACGGCGCACACGACGACAAAAGCATAAAAAAAAGAATGGGCAATACAAAAAGCGGTTTGTTATTCTTGTTCATAGTATACATCCCTTACGGATCCGCGTTTAAGCAAGAGTAGTAGGAATTGCCTCTAGGGTCAGAGCTTGGACCTGTATTATAACGTGTTCCCCACCCGGGAGCATCTCGATAGTCGGTTAAATGTGCACTAGGAACTTTTATTATAATTGTGGTTGGAAAGTTGTTATATTGCCCATAGTAACGAGTGGTAGATGACTCATAATAAGTGGATCGTGTATATCCGAGTGTAGGCGGAGTAGTTGCAACCATAGTCACTGTTGTAAAATTTGTGCAGTTATAAAATGCATAGTTGTATATATATTCTACACTCGCAGGTATTGTTAAACTTGGTACACTTGAATTATAAAAAGTACAGGCACCTATTGTTTTAAGACCATTATTCAAAGAAAAAGTAGAACTAATTGATGTACAGTTTGCAAATGCACCAATATATGAAGATGCTGTTGAGCCTGAAGTGGATATGCCAATACTTGTAACACGCCCAGGAATGCTTACAGCCGCAAGATTTGTGCAGTTATAAAAAGCACCGTCCCCAATTGTTGCGGGAGTACTCCCTGTATCTATTGTAAGCGCGGTTAGCTGAGGGCAATAACTAAACGAATATGAGCCTATAGTGGTAACCGTCTTTGGAATTGTTAAATCTGTAATAATAGGCGCATTATTGGAATAGCCGCTGCCGATTGAAGAACCCGTACACGAAAAAGCTTGTGAGCCGATAGTCTGTAGTCCGTCATTTAGTGCAAGACTTGAAAGTTTATTACAATTAGCAAAAGCACTGGCACCGATTGTTGTTACACTTTGCGGAATGGTTAAACTTGTAATAACAGGCGCATAGCTTGATGAAGAACCTGAAGAACCTGAAAAAGCAGATGGACCGATAGTTTTCACACCGTCAGCTATTGTAAGTGTTGCAAGTTTATTACAATTGTAAAACGCTTGTGCTCCTATAGTGGTAACAGTTCCGGGAATGTATAGACTTGTAATACCAGGTGCATAGCTAGATGAAGAACCTGAAAAAGCAGATATGCCAATGGTTCGGCCTGTTGTTGTGCCGCTCGCTATTGTAAGTGATGTAAGGGAGCTGCAATTGTAAAACGCGCTAGCACCGATTGATGTTACCCTTGCAGGAATGTTTAAACTTGTAATAGCCGGTGCATAGCTTGATGAAGAACCTGAAAAAGCGTAATCGCCAATGGTT
>BTID01000275.1:0-1074 GCA_036245275.1 Termitinemataceae bacterium | reverse complement strand
TTTCACGCTCCATAAAAGATGAATCGGTGCGGCGCAGCTTTTTTGGTTAATCAGGAAGAGGCAGATATTGTTGAGCGCTCCAGAATCTTCGGTGTGCTGCAATCGTCAATTCAGGGTCTGCAAACTGTACGGTTTGTTGACGCGAGGGGTGTGCGTATTCACTACTCAACAAACCGTAACGATGCAGTAACAGAAACCAGCGAGCAGATTTCATACAAAGGCTATGCCGAAGTTACAGGTTATATTCCCTTTGATGATTCGCTTTTGTCAGGCTGGAACCTGCAGCGTCTTGTTTTTGATGGCAACGGACAAAGTCTTATTTTTTATTATCCGTTTTATGATTCTCTTGATACTTACCGTGGGCAAGCGGTTTTTTCTGTGTCGGTGCGGAGCATTGCAGACAGATTGATTGCACTAACACGCATCAAATCTAACGAAGATGTTTCTGTTATTCCGATGCCAAAGGGCATTGTTATAGCGCTGCCGGAAAACGGCAACAAACAGTTAAAACAGACTATAGCGTATCAGTGGGAAACAGGCAATCTTGCGATGACTGTTATTGATGCTCAGGAGTTAGACGATAATATTGCAGGTGCAGATCGGGAAAATGAAAAAAAGATTCCATCGTATATGCTGCTGTCAAAAACAACAAGTCAAAATATAATAATAGGCCGCTTGGTAGAAGAGGGTCTTTTGGATCTGCCTATCTTTTTAAAAATAATTTTACTGTCAATATTTTTTCTAAGCTCGTTTTTATTTTTATTTTTAATTTTTAATGCAAAACAAAATCCTGTAGCGGTCGTTCAAGGACGTTTAAAGGAACTGCAAGTAAATCTTTTAAAAGAATACTATGCTATAAAGTCCGACATGGACTGGCGCGAGTGGAAACGCCAATTAGAAACGCGCAGAGAAAATGTGCGCGAAGATTTAAAGCAAGGTATAAGATTTTCAAAAGACAGCGGCACCGAACGTTACATCAACGCATTTATTGACAAATCGTGGAATGACCTTTTAGCTGCGATTGGCAGCCGTGCTGTAGAACGCAATGCACTTAACGAAGAAAAACTCGAAGAA
>BTID01000274.1:0-1258 GCA_036245275.1 Termitinemataceae bacterium | reverse complement strand
TTATTTTCTGAGTATGCCTTTTCTACACCGGCATTTATGGCATCAATAGGATCAACATCAGTAGTAATACCTTGATCCATCCACACATAAACACAAGCTGTCCCTCCGTCTTGGCATAAGCACAGCTCGCCTTTTGCAGCTATGCGTGCATTTTCTAAAATGCTTTTTACTACAAAGCGGTCGTTTGACGATGCGAGCGAATCAGCTTTTAGTATGTCGCATAACAGTTTTAAATGAGCTTCTCTAAAATAAAATGCTATCTTTTTAAATGCCGTGCAGGTTAGTTCAGAAATTGTTTTTGAATTAAATGGATTTAAAGAAACGCCTAAATCAGCATTAAGATTTAGGCGTTCAAATTCAGTATTTGCAAAAGACTTATCTATGATCGTGTTAATAATGTTGCTTGCTTTAGTAGCCGCCTCTGTATGCATGGAATGTCCAGCCAATAAGTATGCCTCCACCTAAACCTGAGCTTGGAATAAGCTTAAGTTTGTTTCCTTCCGGATCGGTGTCGTCTTTTCCCGCTGTAAAGCCGTAACGTAGATATGGTTCAATATAGAGTCTGTCATCATATAAAAATATCCTAGACCCTACTGTGGCTCCAAAAGCAAGTCCGCTTAGAGCCGTTGTAGCGCGAAGTGTTTCTTGCCTAGGGTCTGTTATATCTTTTGCATATTGCCGCAGCAAGGGCATACCAACATCAAGCTGTGCAAAAAAATGATACTTAGACATCCAAAGATAATAATAATTAACTAAACGCGGCCAGCGCAGAAAATACCAACGCAAATTAACATCAAGCTCAAGAGTTGTAAGACCCATAATCGGTTTTGCACCTAAGTCAATAGCCCATATAGCTCTAGCACCTAAAGAAAACATTTCGCCGAATCTAAAATCAAGACCAAATATAGGCCCTATTGCAAACAAGGGTTTACTATCGGGAAGTACAGCCGGATCGGCACCGCTGTATTGATTAGCCTCAACACCAAGAGCTAAAGAAAATGTATTTTCTGCATACAGAGCACCTCCCTGCATGGTTAATATCAACGCAAAAAAAATAACAGCCTTTTTCACTTTCCTTCCTCTCAATCCGTTAGTCATTCTTAATTTTCGGCAATATGAAGTTATAACTTAAGTCTTTGCGCTATCCAATCTTTGTAATATAATAAATTGTGGCCTCTTATATTTTACGAAGATTACTGCTTATTATTCCAACTCTTTGGGCGATAATCACAATAAACTTTTTTATTGTGCAGATTGC
>BTID01000273.1:0-1315 GCA_036245275.1 Termitinemataceae bacterium | reverse complement strand
AACGGTATGGAGGCAGAACAACAGACACATCATAACCGGCACCCTGCGAGCGCGCTGCAATGTCTGCAAATAAAAGATGGTGGTTTACTACCAATAAGTTTGCAGCAGATGCTTCGCGGCGCAGGCTCATAACAAAACATTTTTCGCGGTATGTGCATGCCAGCCCCATACAGGTATCAGATTCTGAACACACGCGCTGCCACAGAGAAGCAGGCGGCATAAAATTAAGATCACTGCGCGATCCTGTTTGTGTAGTTTCTGCCCATGCAACAATCGCATCTAAGGCGGCATGCTCTGCTTTGTCTTCAAATAATTGCCGCTCACTTATGGTGCTGTTTAGTCTGCGTCTGCAAATATAGTTTGCTCTGCCTTTAACAAGTACAGTTTTTATTTTTTTACCAAGTGCTGATGATACAAGCGGAATATCTTTTTCAAATAATTGTTGCTGCAATGTAATAGTTGCTGTTGAAATAATAATACGTTGTTCATTTGCCAATGCAAAATGTATAGCCGGTAACAGATATGCAAAAGATTTTCCAACTCCGGTGCCGGCTTCTGCTACAACAATCTTTTCTTCGTTAAATCCGCGTATAATAAGTTCTACCAAGTTCAGTTGTTGATCACGGGTTTCATAATACGGCAACCGTAGGGCGACAGTCCCGCCTGCTTGTAACTGTGCAATTATATTATCACTATTCAGTTTTATTTTTTTTCGGTTTAGAGTGGGCTCTGCAATTACATAAACATGCTCAACATCGTTATCTACAATGTATGAACCTATACCTTGCTCTGCAAACTTAGATGCAATGTACATATCGTTATCACTTGGTGTCAATAATTGTTCTATAGTTTCTTTTGTTTTTCTTTTACCTTTTGCAGGCGGATGATTATGCAGTAAGACATCCGGCATAGGCTTCATGGTTTCTACAAGATCGTAAAGTGCCAAAACAGAATCTTCGTTGCCGCGGGCGCGCACATCAAATTTATTGATATATCCATCATCATCAACATAGCACAAAGCAAAAATTTCGTTGCCGTAAGAATCTGCAATTGCTTTTTTTAGCGAGGCCGCACAATCAAGTGTTATATGTTTTTTAACATTCATTACAACTGTATTGTATTGCCAACTTCTATTTTGTTCAATTTAAAATAGCCTTGCGGAACTTCCAAGGCATAGCGAGCGGATCGCGTAGAATGTATGGCTTTAATACTTTGTTTTTGCATATCATAGATTTCCAGTATACTGCCGTTTTTGCTTATAAAGGCAATGGAAAGAGGTATAAATGTATTCTTCATCCAAAATGACATAAGCTGA
>BTID01000272.1:0-1394 GCA_036245275.1 Termitinemataceae bacterium | reverse complement strand
GCTGTCCAATCGTTGTCCAGAAGCTCATTTAGTTCTTTTAACGTGACGGCATCTTCGCCGTAAAGTTCACGGCATAATTCCCATGCTTCCTCTAACTTAGCTTCGCTGCAGCCTTCTAAAGCGAATGGTTTTAGATCGCCTACCGGTCCGGGATGTAAAAATGTTACGTCTTTTTCGCGTACTTTTACCTCGCTTGAATCAGCTAGAAAAATCGATATTTTTTCGCCGATCTCTTTTACAAGCGCAGGTTTGTTTTTGTATGCAACAAGGCATTTTATATTCATCACTCATTGTAAAATATATTTAAAAACCTAACAATGTTGTTTACAAACGATCAATCGTTTTACTTATCAATATCTGCAATCTGTGCGCGCAATTTTAAAATATATGGCGGCTCCACAGAAAGTTCATCTATGCCCATGTTTACGAATGTTGATGTTAGATCTTCGTCTGCGCCTAACATACCGCAAATACCGCACCAAATACCGGCAGCGTGCGCGTTGTCGCTTGTCATTTTTATCATGCGTAAAATTGCTTCGTGGTGTGTGTTCATAAATTCGCTTATCGATTCGTTTTGACGGTCTATAGCCAGTGTATATTGTGTTAGATCGTTTGTCCCTATGCTAAAAAAATCTGCCTCTTTTGCAAGCAGATCGCTAATAATTACAGATGCCGGTGTTTCGATCATAATGCCTATCGGCACCTTGCTGTTAAACGGTATTTTTTCTGATGTAAGCTCGCTGCGAACCTCTTTGGCAATTTCTTTAGCACGATGCAGTTCTTCTGTGCTGGAAATCATAGGAAACATAATAGCGGCATTACCATAGTTAGATGCGCGGTAAATTGCCCGTAACTGTGTTTTAAACAACTGCGGACGGGTTAAACAGATACGAATTGCACGCATACCAAGTGCCGGATTTTCTTCGTGCGGCAGTGCAAAATAGTCAGCTTGTTTATCTGCACCAATATCAAGTGTGCGGATAATGACTGGTTTGCCGTTCATCATTTCTATAACTTTTTTATAGCTTTCGTATTGAATGTCTTCTGAAGGATAATCTTCGCGGAGAAGGTACAAGAATTCACTGCGGAATAAACCGATGCCTTCTGCATCTCCTGCTAGGGCTGCATCAATATCTGCAACAGATCCGATGTTTGCATACAGTTTTATTTTACGTCCGTCTTTTGTTACCGTAGCTTTACCACGGAATTTTTCGCGGATACTTTGTTCGGCATCAAGTTCCTGCTGTTTTTTTGAGAGTGCGCTCATAACATCGCAGGTAGGTTCAATGTAGAGTACGCCGGTATCACCGTCGAGTGCAACTTGCTTTCCGGATAAACCTGCAATTATCGGGTTTGGGGCATCGCTTTCTGCAGGTTTATCCGGAAAGCAAGTT
>BTID01000271.1:0-1088 GCA_036245275.1 Termitinemataceae bacterium | reverse complement strand
GGCGGTACTCCGCTATGGAAGTACGATAACGAGGATTTAAAAATCGAACATCAACAGGAAATAGTTGATACTATTATAGCAGCAGCACCCCCGGAATGGCGAGGAAAGAGAAATTTGATTACTCGTGCCCTTAAGATAAGCTACCTTTACAAAATACCTATTGATCAAGCATTACAAACAGCCTACAAAGCGAAAACTTGGTAACAGGAGTGCAAAGGTGACGATGTATAAACCAGAAAAAATTCAAACTAAGGAGTAAATAAACATGAACACAAATTTTCAAAATATAATTAAACGTATCGTTGCAGAGCAGGGCGAAGGCATACTTGAAAACCCAAAGCGGGTCAAGGCTTTTTTGGGCGACCTTGCCAAAGACGAACCCAAGCCTCTACGCATCGCCATTGTAGAGTGCCTTGAAAATGGCTCATATAGCGCACTTAAAACCGCACCGGACTCAGGCGAAACGGCATCGCGTAAAGCGGCCATAGCGCAAAGAGTGCGTGATGACGTGGGACTTGACCCTGCAATATCCGCCGAGGCATTGGATATTCTGGAGGCGGCAATGGGTACAACAGCAGGATCGGAAATACCGGATAAACCTGATGAGCTTGCAAGTATGCCGACTATTACACAGCTTGTGCAGAGTGCGGTTCCTGTCGTAGCGGGATCTACGAAAAAAAGGATTTCCGGCAATGTGCTGATAGCGATATGGGTGCTTGTGATCAGTGGAACGATAGGCGTAATTTTAGGTGTGGTGCTTGCGAATAAGCAGAAAGATGCACCAATGTCTGAAAAAGGCGCAACTGTGTCAGCACAAGCCGCGCCATCTTCTGATACATTAGATGTAAGTTGGGCAAAGACTATACCATTGAATATAGAAGAACTAAAAGCATACACGCCAAAGATTGATGTGAATAAACCGGCGGGCAGTACTCCGCGTTTTGATTTTCATAAAGCGATGGGCGGTACTCCGCTATGGAAGTACGATAACGAGGATTTAAAAATCGAACATCAACAGGAAATAGTTGATACTATTATAGCAGCAGCACCCCCGGAATGGCGAGGAAAGAGAAATTTGATTACTCGTG
>BTID01000270.1:0-1053 GCA_036245275.1 Termitinemataceae bacterium | reverse complement strand
TAAGGATCACTTTAATATATGGCTGCTGATGTCACCGTCACGGCGGACAAATGTTGCGATAGGTGCGGGTGTAGACGGAAGTAGTGCCAAATACAATCGTTGGGCGTCACAGGGTAGTTCTGCGGCAATTTACGATTTAAAATGGGCAATAAAACCTTGGGTTAGTGATATTGCCAAAGTATCGGTCATGTTTGTTGCAAACGGTCCTTTTGGCGGATTTGCGCTTAGCTATGGTGGTTATGGAGCCGCTTGCGGTGATATCAGCGAGCTTGATTACCGTAAAGGCGGCGGTCAATACTGGATGGATCACGAAATGATAGGGCATATTTTTGCAGACTTAACAGATGATTATGTTTATAAGCAGGATGCTATTCCGGCAGATATACCTTATGGCTCTGAAGAAGCCCCCGAAAGCTTGAATGTTTCCAGCCGTGATTACCGTGAATATATTCCCGCACCGGAAGGTGATGCCGAATGGGCTGCTGTGTATGCATCACACAAAACAGAACCATATAGCGACCCAAAATACGGATACACACACTATACATACAACATGGACGATACGGACGATCCTAATATGCCTGCCCTTTGGCTTACTCACAACCTTGCATGGCGCAACTGGCTAAAGGTTATGTATATGCCGCCATGGAAAGATTTTATGTCACATAAAAATTATATAACTGATGTCGATTACAGCGCACCGCCGGGCTATACTGAGATTGGTTTGTTTGAAGGCGGCGGGCTTTACCGTAGCGGACGTTGGCGTTCGTCTGCAGCCAGTGTTATGAGAGCGGGCGGCGGCTTTAATGGTTGGCAGCGCTATGTTATTTGGCAGAGTATAGGAATAAAGTCAGAAAAAAGACTGGCAGTGGATTACCGTATTAGCCTGCCTAAACCACCGCAAGATACGCCTATAAACCCATTTGGCGGTAAGTTTACCAAGCCCTCTGCGGTAAAGGAATTCTTGCGCTACGATATTGTAAATACAGGAAAGTCTTCAGGCGAGATAGAAAACTGGATCAACACCGAAGGCAATAAAATACCGGAATTTAA
>BTID01000269.1:0-1133 GCA_036245275.1 Termitinemataceae bacterium | reverse complement strand
CGTACTACTTGTGGTACGTGCGTTTTTACTAGGTCCAGCCATAATTTCCTCCTTGCCTTATCGGCAATATTTCCCTAAATATATTTAATCATATATCATATTAAAAAAAAAATCTAGTGGGCGCATTGACACAAAATCAATTCACGGTTAAACTTAAGCATCATCTACAGCATTCCGTATGATAAATAGGAGAAGCATGATTAATGTTTTATTGGACTTAGCGAGAGAATTTGGGCCATCCGTTGCAATCATGATCATTTTAGCAGTTTTTATTCAAAAAAATGACTTATGAATTTAAAATTGTCCATAAAAAGTTTGATCAGGTAGACGAAAGGATCAACAAACTCGAAACTGAAGTTAAATCCGACATTGCAGATTTAAGGGTTGAAATAAAAGATTTGAGGACTGAAGTTAAATCTGACATGGTAGAATTGAAGACTGAACTTAAATCTGACATTGCAGATTTGAGGGTCGAAATAAAAGATTTGAGGACTGAAGTTAAATCTGATATAGGAGAATTAAAAATTGACCTTAAGGATAACACAAAAGAGATTACTAGACTTATCGAACGCATCTCAATCCAAGAGGGTATCGAAATGGGACGAAACCCCAATTTTAAAACATACGAACAGTCTAAAAACACGTCGAAGGTTGCCAGTTAAATTAGAGGCATAAGAATTTAAGCGCAAATTAACATAGATTCACACAAACAAAAAAACGGAGCCCTGCACGGCTCCGTTTTTATTTACCCGCACATATATCACGGGTAATGTCTAGTCAGTCTAGTTTGCGCGTAAATACTTTACGGTAACATAACCATCACCATAGATCTGGTTGAGGTCTACAACATCAGCAGTAGGCGGGTAGTTTGAGCCGCCTCCGCCGCCTGCAGTATTATCAGTTGTCGTCGGTGCTTTCATGGAAGATCCGCCTACATAGCCGCCTCCTCCGCCGCCTGTCGCTTCGGCAGCAGAATTACCTTTTTCTCCATTTGCACCTTTTCCCGGAATTGGACTTGCATTATAAGCAGCACCCTGATAGAAGCTGCTACTTGTTTTAGTATCTCCTACTTTAAGACCATACCACTTACCATTTGAGCCGCGGTGTAAGTAAGAACCTTGTGTAGCGGACAT
>BTID01000268.1:0-1514 GCA_036245275.1 Termitinemataceae bacterium | reverse complement strand
AAACCTACACGGTCGCAGGAATCCTGAATATTTATTATTTTTTGGAAGGTGCAATTATGAAAATTACAAATAAAAATACCCTCCGCAGAGTAGCTGGGATTTTTAGTGTTATGCTGATATTCGGATTGTTGTTTATTGGGTGCGGGGAATACCAACCCGACATAGGTGCATGGATTGACGAACATCTTGAAAAAGCTCGCACGACGACAGAAGAAGCATCGGCTAACCCTGAAGCTGAACCTGACCCTACTAGCCCCGAGCCTACTAGTCCTAAACCTGCAGCAGATGCGGTTGCAGAAGTAAACAAAGCCGCAGATTTACCGGAACTTAAGAGCGCATTGGAAACTTACGCCGAAGCATTAGACATAACAGTTTACGACATGCTTTCAGATGCTGTTAAAAATGCAACGGCACAATCTGTGCATGCAAGCGCAAGCAAGCCTTATGCAAATAAAGAGGCGATACAAACGGTGTTCAATGCTGCATTACAGGCAGAGGCAACAGCACAAAAAAACCTATCGCTAAAATTCAAAATTACACCAAAAGATATTAGCGATAAGGCCGCCGTAGAGGCAAGCTTTAATGCAGTGCATAACTACATACAAAAGGCATTTGCCGTAAATACAACAGAGGCGCAAAGTGTCATAAAATTAGGCGACTATATTGATCTGATCCCTTTGACTGTTGTAGGAGATGCCGGTCGTCCAGCAGATCCGGATTATGGATACATTAACGCAAAAAGCGACTTACGGCTTATTGTGATTGGTATAAATTCATTTAATACCGTAAACGGCAATAACACACCGCATGTAGTATTTCATTTTGAAAACCTACCCGGCAAGCACAAAATGAATGAAACCAATGACAATAGAACAGGATATTTGGGCAGTACAATGCGCGAATACATTGTAAACAATTTTTTAACAGGTTTAGAAAATGCAGGTGTGCCCAAGGATGTTATTTGGCCGCCAAGCCGCCGTGTTGCCAGCAGGGGAGATGGACCGGCTGTTGCACAGACAGTTAAAGACGATTTGTGGTTACCAACTGAATGGGAAATGTTTGGTGAACAAAGATACTCTGTTGCATCTTGTGAAACCTCAAGTAACCAAGTAAGTTTTACTGGATATTATAAAAGTGATACTGAGCGGAGAAAAAATGGTGAATGGTATTGGTTAGCTTCACCCCATTCTGATTCTGTTCAGCCTCTCTTCTTCTGTACTGTGTCCATCAGTATTTATACAGAAAGCGTCGGTGCGGGTTATGCGGCAGGCTGCGCCCCCGCTTTCTGTGTGTGGTAGCACATTAACATCTTAATTCCGGTCGCCCTGTTTCGTTACTATTCACAGCCAATAAAAAACTTCCGATAAAGTAAGGCGCGTGTGATAATTTTGGGGAGAAGATGGGTTCAAATTACGAAAAAATATTTTATAAAGACTACGAACAATTATTTGATAAGAATAACAAGCTTTCAGATGAATTGCGGCATGTCAAATATGAACACCAAATTCTTGTTC
>BTID01000267.1:0-1490 GCA_036245275.1 Termitinemataceae bacterium | reverse complement strand
AACGCCTAAAGTTAAACCTAGCCCCCAGTGCGAAGGGTGATCAATTAAAGGTCCAATATAGCTTGTAGACCAAGCCGTCCCGATTGCTGTCGTTGCCGAAAGTGCACCAAGCATATCCTTTGAGAAAGATCCAAGGTCATCTCCTACATCTGAAAGAGCTGTAACTTGTGCATGTGCGGCATGCGGAATCAATAATGCCGCAGATGCAAATAAAAGAGAAACGATCATTCGTTGAGTCTTAAAATAAAAAAACTTTTTCAAACAGAACATCTCTATACATATCGGCATTTAAAAACGAATAATAATGATTTTTATTTGCAGCTTTTTTATTTGCAGCTTGACAACGGTTGCTGATTTTTATAAGAATAGAACATATTGTTTTGGAGTACATAATTGGAAAAAACAAAAAAAGTACATGCATTTTTATCTGTATTTTTCTTAGTTGGATTTACTTTGATTTCGTGTGCAACTAACGGATCGTTTATGCCATCTGCATCTGCCGATACGGTAATAGGGACTGTCCAGATAAGTTTTGTAAGCTACGCTAAAAAATCAACACGGAATAATATCAACATACAAACATATATCAAACTAATGGAAAAAGCACAAGAAAAGTTTACCGGTGCTTTTGATGTTAGAGATATTATTTGGACAAGCGGCAGGATAGTTGACAGAAAAAACAAAGAGATTTCTGCTACCGGAAAAGTAATTAAAGCCGAAAAATATTCCGATGTTGGCGGACAATACCATAAAATATCTTTTTATGCATATCCGCCTAGAACTCTAATTGACGGTAAAAAATCTTTAGCAGGTCATGTTTCCCTGTCGATAGATCGCAGCGGAGTTTGGGGATTTTATCCGACTACTCAGGGTAAGTTGATAACAAAGAAAGGTGTAGTAAAATATTTTGCAGAGTATCCCCTAAATCAAGATTATGCAGATTTTTTTGTTGATGAAAAAACAAAAAATAAACTTGTAGAGTTTATAGATAAATGGAAAAATGATCCGCCGCCTTTTATTATTCCGCTAAATGATTGTGTCAATTTTGTACGCCGCGCATGTGATATTATTGGAGTAAAACATTCACGCGCATTAATGCCTATGAAAGCTGTACGAGATATACGTGATAGAAATGTTTCTTTTAACTAACTATTAATTACTTGAATTGACCCATACCCGCAGTGCCTGATATGAGAATTCAAGTTTTTTAGTGTCTTCGGGTTGCGGTTTGGAAGTTTCGCTAAACATATCTGTTTTATCTTCCGCTTTTATTTTACCCGCGATAAAATCCTGCATAAAATGGCTTTCAAAATTATCGCGGGCATTTACTTCTTGTTCTGTAAATGGTATCCAGTGGTTTGTGCCATGAATAGACCTAATAATGTTTTTTCCGTGAAACAACATATACACTAAACAATTATTTTGAAATTCTGTATCAGCTTTATACGCATCATTGGGATATAAAAATTGATCGTTATGATTTATCCATG
>BTID01000266.1:0-1093 GCA_036245275.1 Termitinemataceae bacterium | reverse complement strand
ACACGATCGCCTTGCTTTACATCAGAGCTCTTTAAATGACCGTACATAGTCTGCCAGCTGCCTGAATGTGTTATAATTATGTAGTTTCCAAATATTTCGTTGTAGCCTACTGTAGTTACTTTGCCGCTCATTGATGCTTTTACAGGTGTTCCCGAATTCGCGGCAATGTCGATTGCGCGGTGGTATCTGCGCAATCCTGTAAACGGATCTTTACGCCAGCCGTAAGATGAGCTAAGCCTGCCGCCTACCGGATAAATAAATAATTCACCCATAGCAAGTTTTAAATCCTCTGCACGCATTTTTGCACCTGGAATAAAAAATGTTGTACCGGCAGTGATGTTATCATCTTGAATATCATTTGCGTCTAAAATTGCTTCAAGCGGAACGTCAAATTTTTCCGCAATTTTTTTTAAGGAATCACCTTTTGCAACTTTGTACGGTATGCCGTTCATGTTCGGCAAGCGTATTATTTCACCCTCGCGCAGATTGCGTACATTTGTCATTTCATTTGATGCGATAATCGAATCCATATTCAAAGAATGATCTGATGCTATTTTAGAAACAGTATCACCTTTTCTAACGGTATAATTTTGCCATGAAAAAGTTTCGTTTGTATTAAAAATAAATTCATCGGTGGGTAAACGCACTTCAGCACTAATACTTGCATATTCTAAAAGACGTCTTCTTATTTGAACATCATCACTTGGTTTTATAACAATCTTATCGTTACTCCAAAGCATAGTATATAGCGAAAAAAACAAAACGGCTGCACCGCTTAAAAGAGCTAACAATACGTTAGGGCTTACGCTGATAGTTTTAAGTATTTCCGCAAGATTTTTTTTGCTGCCGCTGCTTTTTCCACGCTCGAAATGCGGAGGCGGTATTTTTGAGCCGGGATATTTCCTTTTATGGGCGTTAGATGTATGCTGCTCCAAATTTTTTAGCGCAGTTGTACCGGAAACTGTAAAAGAGCTTCTGCGCCGCAAAACATGCTGCTGCCTTAAAATGCTGTTAGAAATATCATTATTCATACCTAATTATCGACAAAACAGGCTTTAAATATTACAAAAATGAACAACTAGCGGTGCGATTA
>BTID01000265.1:0-1422 GCA_036245275.1 Termitinemataceae bacterium | reverse complement strand
TGGTGTGCCTATTATCCGTGAAGGCTCTGATGCCATACCAGACGATGGACAAGCAAAAAAAGCAGACGAGATGTTCGAACTTTACCGCCGCGTCGCAGGCAGTTTGCATCATATTTTGTTGGAAACAGATATGGGAAAGTTTGCAAAGGACTACCTGATAAAGCGGAATGTAAGTATGGAGATGATAAATCGCTTTAATTTGGGCTACGCACCTGCCGACAGGTTTTGGTTATTCAAATTTTTGATAAAAAAAGGATATTCCGAACAGTTTTTGGCAGAAAGCGGACTTTTCCAAAAGAACAATAGTCAGGTTTCATTTTTTATGCACCGTGTAATCTTTCCGATTTCCGATAAGCAAGGCAGAATTACAGCATTTGGCGGCAGAATTCTGAGCGGAGACGGTCCAAAATACCTGAATTCCGGCGGATCTGATATGTATAAAAAGCGCGAAACTCTTTTTGCGATATATCTTGCAATTCCTGAAATCCGTAAAACAAAAGAGGTGATTATCGCAGAAGGCTACATGGACGTTATTGCACTGCACCAGGCGGGTATTACAAATGCCGTAGCTCCGCTTGGCACGGCTTTTACTGAAGAACAGGCAAAACTCTTATCCCGCTGGGCAAACAAAATCAATATCCTCTTTGACACCGACGAAGCCGGTCAAAAAGCCACAGAAAAGGCTATCATTTGCTGCAGGAAAAGCGGTCTACCTTGCGCAGTATTAAACCCTACGGCTCGAATAAATCAAGCCCCCGCTAACTCAACTGTCCCTATTTTAAAAGATCCTTTTCTGCCGCACGCATTTTGGACACAAGTTTTGCCCGCGCCCGCGCAATGCATTTTTCTTTCACTCTTTTAATTCCATCGGATACCAAACGTTCAGGGTTTATTAAAAACTCACCTGTATTAAGCTTCTGTGCAATAAAGTTCTTAAGCGCCTCGTTTTTTAATTTTTCTAAAAGCCCTGCACTGTCATGTTCCTCTGTCCGGTAACATTCTTCCAGCACAATGTATAACTCTTTAGCATTGGGATCGCTTAATTCCTCAATTTGTAGTGCCTTACGCAATTCTAGCCACAGGTCGCCCCGCTTGCTAAAATGAACACAGACCGCAGTCAACAGATAAAGTTCATCTGTCGTTTTTAAGCTTTCTTTGTCAGGTACTACAGCGGCTTTCTGCCAAACATTTTGTCCTTTTTTCCAAATAATATAATCATTTAACACTGATTTGGCATCTGTATCAAAAGCATCACCCGTTCTTGCAAAATAGCCGGACCGTTCAACTTCAGAATCTACAACATCTAAGAAAGGGAATAAAAACGCCACAGCCTTGGCTTTCCCCTGGGAATCTGAAGTATCAAACAGCTTTGTGCTTCTAAATAACAGAAACTCAAAGTCTACTATACTGTTTTTTACAAAA
>BTID01000264.1:0-1253 GCA_036245275.1 Termitinemataceae bacterium | reverse complement strand
ACAAGAAAGCGGTTGTTTTTTACGGCATCAAGAAGCGAAAGAGTATTGTTTGCCCTAATTTCGGCAAGCTTTTCTTCTACCGAAGGTGAATCATAATCATGAATGATAATCACCTGCGGGTTACGCTGTAGAACGGCTTCGTAGCTGACTGTAACCCATGCCTTTTCTTTAAGGTCGCCAAAAATATTTTTACCGCCGGCAAAGTCTATAAGATAACTTTCAAAGTTGATTCCGCTACAGGTAAATACACCATCGTTCCCGCTGTCATAAATTAAAACGCTAACAGGAGCAAGCCCTGAAATTTTATCTTGTACAGTTTTTATTCGCATCTTCTGATCGCCTACAAATGTTGCGGCGCGATCTTCTATACCGAATATTTTTCCGATGTCTGAAAACTCTTGATACATCTCGTCCATAGTTGATGCCGAATTCATGTAGACTGTAATTCCATAGCCTTCAAGTTCTTTAATTTCAAGATTTTCACTACCGAATTCCCAATCAATGCCGTATATAAAATCTGCACCGCTTGAGATAACAGCTTCCCTTGTTGCTGCTGCATGGTTTAGTTCAGGAATTTTATTTACAACATCAGCATATTCGCTCAAGGGTCCGCGGCTGTGATTTACAAGGCTGCGTCCAATTACATAATCGGCAAGACCTAAAGCTGCAAAAACTTCTGTGCAGTTGGGTCCCAAAGTTAAAACCTTTTTAGGCTTTTCTTTAAGCGTAATGCTTCTGCCGTAATTGTTAAACGTCAATGGCTGTGGATAGACAAGAGAATCCTCTGACACATTAGAGCTTCCTGCAGTTTTACTGCGGGAACACGACACAAAATTTAGCGCAATCATTATCAATAGAGCGCCCATAAAATAAAAGTACTTTTTCATACTTCCTCCAAAAAAATAAAAAATAAAACAAGCGTCATACGCCTATCTTTTTAAATAATAGTTGCCGGTATGTAAGTAATTGCAACCTTACCGGTTACCGGATGAATTGCAGTATCACAACGTACTCCGTATATATTAAAAATATTTTCAGATGTCAGCACTTCTTCCGGTTTTCCCTCCATAACAATTCTTCCTTCTTTTAGCACATATAATCGGTCACAATATAAAGCTGCCATATTGAGATCATGAATAGCAGACAAAACAGTTACTTTTAGACGTTTTACAAAATCAAAAATCTGAAGTTGATAACTTATATCAAGATGATTAGTCGGCTCATCAAGGAGCAAAAAATCCGTTTCCTGCGCT
>BTID01000263.1:0-1081 GCA_036245275.1 Termitinemataceae bacterium | reverse complement strand
CGGGCTAGGAGTGTTGCAGTTGTTCCGCTTAACGCCATGTCAAGAATTCCAGCGGCATCAATTTGTTTCATCGAACTACCATCATAGGCAAGAACTGGCAGGAAGCGGATAAACTCTGCTACTTTTGTTTCGGCATTTGAATCATCAACATTCAAGCGGCAACT
Organism: Termitinemataceae bacterium; assembly: GCA_036245275.1. Lineage (GTDB taxonomy): Bacteria > Spirochaetota > Spirochaetia > Treponematales > Breznakiellaceae > BTID01. The sequence goes on along the minus strand of BTID01000263.1, from coordinate 917 downwards.
ATAATCTGCAATTTGACGCAAGGCTCTGTTGGGAGCAAAGTCAAAAATGTAACATTCTTCCTTTACAATTTCTTCCTTGTTAGGAGAGAGCGCATCGGGGTTTTTAATAGTCCAAGGAGTTTGAACTCTAAATGCCGATTGAAAATATGTTTCGGGACTACAGCAATTTCGTAACATAAAAATACCTGTCCATGGTTTTATTGATACACCTGTTGTTAGTTTTCCGCATGACAAGGTGATAGTTTTTGTCTTTAATGGTTCGTCTGTCATTGCTTCACGAATAGGCGGCAACGCATCTATGCCAATACCCGCTTTTGTTCCTGCTGCAACAATAATTTTGTAATCATGATAAAATATATTTTGCGGTTCCAGCAAAAGATTTTTCATTGCATAGCAGGAAGCAACAGAGGGTAAAAACCAAAATGTGTGATTAAGTGTTTTTAATAATGGCGCATGAGAAAAAGGCATAGGCGGTTTTTGTTCTTTTAGTTTTAGATTATCTACAGCGGTTTCACGTAAAGCACCGCGAATTAAATCTAGCCATTTTTGAACTTCATCTTTATATTGAAAACCGGCTTTGTCCTCTATGCCGTTAGCACTGAAAAACACGTTTAGATCAAATTCGTCATACTCACCGCCCTGTGCAATTTCACAAATTGTATCAGGTAATTGATAGGTAAGCATGACCATACGAGGAAGTGACGCGTAAGGATTTGCAGGTGGTTCTTCCCAACTTTCTTTTGCACTTTGTTCATCTGAATATGTCCAGTTGTAAATTTGGTCTTCTATAAATTCGCCGGAGGCTATAGCGCGAAACGGAGTGCCGGAAAGATATAAATAGGCATTTGTTGTAATCGGCATAAAATCTTCGTTAAAATATTCCATACCTTCGCCTTGTGCAAATTTTATTTCTTCTG
>BTID01000262.1:0-1137 GCA_036245275.1 Termitinemataceae bacterium | reverse complement strand
GTTAAACTTCGAGAATCCCGCATGATTTGATATAAACAACACTTTTTTCATACTTATTTTTCAAAACTTGATTTTTCAGGAAATTTTTTGCTGAATAATTCTGCGATTACCGGATAACAGTCACCTGCATCCTGTGCGTCACTCAAACATATTTCCTTAATCTTTCTATTTTGCAATGATTTTCCGATAGCATTTATATTGTTTATCTTTAGGTCAAAAAATCTTTTACCCGCCCATAGATTTACCGGTGTGAATTTGCCAGTAACCAACTGCCAATATTTGAATAAATATTGGTTTACATCAGCAATGTTTCTGAATTTGTTCTGTGATGTCGCAATTAGAATAGCTTCGCAATTTTTCCATACTTCATTAAAAGTGCCCTTTAAATAAGGCTGGGGCATGTGGGAACAATAGAAACCAAGAAACTGCCGGTTGAAACAGAACAGGAACGACATACATTGCAGAAAAAAATTATATTTAAGATTAAAGAATTTTGTCAAATAGTTATGTACTACCTGTTTATTGTCAAAATGGCTGTTGATTTCAATTAAATCATTAAACTGGATATGGCCTATCATACTGGGGCTGATACATTTTATAAGAGCCGAATCGCATGGCAGTCCATTTTTGAAGAAAAAGGACTGCTGAACCGGATTTATCAAATACATATCATCATTAAAATATACAAAGGCCTCAGACAGTCCCTTTATACGGTGGATATGCAGTTCAATGGGATTTGCGCTGAATACCGGCAAAAAAGACTGCGGAATATAATCTTCATGTTTTATCCAAACCAGTTTTTCATTGTCAAGATTAAGCCAGGGGGGCAACTGCCCGTCGGTAATAAAAAATATTTTCCGCACCCAGGGGGCGTTCTTTTCAATACCCCTGAACCAATAGCGCAGCATCCCGCTATCGCGGTACCGTTCCGTGCCAATGTCAATAGCCATATCTTTCTTTTTGGGGGAATAGTGGTTAAAACGCCGTATCCATTCAGGGTCGCTTCCATCAACCCAGGGGATAACAAAATCTATTTCCATGTTATTACTTTTCACCGATTATATTTTTCTTTATTGCATTTAAAAAACCATGTCCGTATTTCAAATCAGGTTCTACATAGTTGCCCTCCCCCCACTG
>BTID01000261.1:0-1334 GCA_036245275.1 Termitinemataceae bacterium | reverse complement strand
GGAGATTTTAGTTTTACAGGGCTAAAAACAGGGCTTTACAGCATTGATGTTTCAAAAACAGGTTTTAGTACTTCTACACTTGATTTTGCGCTTACACAAGATAAAGAAAATATAAAAATTACTTTAGAACCTATACCGGAAAATGCCAGTCTTTCTTCTTACAATAGCATTATAAAAAAAGATGACGGCACAAAGGCGGAAAATGCAAATGTTCAGTTATTAAAAGACGGTAAAATTTATGGTAGTCCGGTACTTTGTAACGTTACAGGTTTGTTTACAATTTTTGATATTGAGGCAGGAATATATGATGTCCATATTGAGTTAGACGGCTATGATGATTTGTATATTTCAAACGTTCCCATTCCAAATTCATCAAAAAAAACTTATATAATTGTAAAAAATGCCGCTCCTGACCTTTCGGATGAAGACGATAAAACGGAAGACGGTTCTACCGAAGAAACGCCAAAAGTGCCGAGTGCAACAAAATACACAATAAGCGGCACTGTTACTCTTAGAGAGGGCGGATATGCAGGCGGCGCTAATGTTCAACTTCTAAAAGGTAACGATCTATACGGTTCTGGTGTAATAAAAAATTCAGGCGGTGCCTATACAATTTACAATGTTGTACCAGGTATATATACTATTAAAATAACATTTGACGGATATAATATGTGTAATATTCAAAATATCTACGTATCAAATGAAAATAAGACATCTGTTGACGCAAATGTTGTAAAAACATATAGACTAAACGAAAGAGGACCCGCCGGCGGGTGGATTGTTTATGTTGGCACTGAAGCTGATTATAGAAATTACGGTTTTTCATACATAGAAATTGCGCCAAATGATATTGCGGATGCAATTTACGGACCTTATATTAATCCTGAAAATTTAAGTTTGTGTACCGACATAAAAGATGCAAATGATTACATAAAAAATCAATACAAAAAATCTTTAGGCGGAGATATTCTTTTAAAAAATTTAGCTGCTGTTATGTGTTCTGAATATATATTAAATGGCTACAAAGACTGGCTCTTACCCAATGTCGATGTCTTTGAAAGAATAAAACAATATTGTAATTACGGTAACTATAATTTTAAACTGAATGAAAAATATTGGTGTGCAGATTCAACAGACTTTACTTATACTTCGGGCGGCGAATCAACTGATTATAGCGGAATAAGTAAATTTAGGTTTGATCCGCCGCTTTTAACACGTTATGATGCCGACTTGAGTTATATTTACACTGACAATGATTATTCTTGCACCTTAAATGGTGAATTATATTATCACGTTAGACCTGTTAGAGTTTTCTAATATTTCAAGCTAAACTC
>BTID01000260.1:0-1121 GCA_036245275.1 Termitinemataceae bacterium | reverse complement strand
TGCCGGTTATGAATTAGATGATCGTATCTGCTGGATAGTAGATGCGCTTGCAGACATATTTAATTGTGTAGCCCTTGAGGACTTACTAAAAGAATTTGGCAGGGCAAATCAGGATCCATACATTCATTTTTATGAAACATTTTTAGGTGAGTTTGATCCTGCCCAACGTAAATGCCGTGGTGTTTGGTATACGCCTGTTCCTGTTGTGAAATTTATAGTAGATGCAGTTGACGATATTCTAATAAGTGAATTTAATTTGCAAACAGGATTAGCAGATAAATCTTTGATCGACTCACCTAAATCTTGCAATACGAACACTTTACATGCAAGTGCTGAAGCTGTAAAAATTCACAAGGTGCAGATACTTGATCCTGCAACAGGAACAGGAACGTTTTTATCTGCAGTGATTGATAAAATCCATGAAAAGTTTTTATTGAATGAAGGAATGTGGGACACTTACTGCACGAATGATTTAATTCCGCGTCTGCACGGATTTGAAATTCTTATGGCAAGTTACGCAATGGCACACTTTAAGCTTGATATGAAGTTAAAAGAAACCGCCTATCAAACCAACACAGAGCGTCTACAGGTATTTTTAACCAACACTTTAGATGAGGCACCAAAAAATCAGCCTACACTACCTTTTGCACATTGGCTTGAAACAGAATCAAAAGAAGCGGCTAAAATAAAACTTGATGCGCCTGTAATGGTTGTGCTGGGAAATCCGCCATATTCAGGAGAAAGCTATAATAAAACAGCAGATGATTTTCTTGCGGAGTATAAAAAAGAACCGACACCAAATTTAACGCAAGACGATAAAAGCGATAAACTACAAGAAAAGAATTCAAAATGGCTAAATGATGATTATGTAAAATTTATTAGATTTGGTCAGGTGCTTGTACAAAAAAACAAAGCCGGTATTTTGGCTTTTATAAATAATCATAGTTTTTTAGACAACCCTACTTTTCGCGGTATGCGTTATAATCTATTAAAAACATTTGATAAAATATATATTTTAGACCTGCACGGAAATTCCAGAAAAAAAGAAACTGCACCGGATGGCAGCAAAGATGAGAATGTGTTTGATATAATGCAGGGTGTAAGTATCAACATTTTTATAA
>BTID01000259.1:0-1203 GCA_036245275.1 Termitinemataceae bacterium | reverse complement strand
GAATTTTAACACAGAGGAAGTCAAAGAGGAACACAGAGGGGAAGAAAAGAGGAAAACAAAGATCATCAAATCTTGTTTTCTCTGTGTACCTCCTGTACCTCCGTGTTAAATTTGCCTTAGCAATTTGCCATTGTTTTTTGTTGCACCCAAATGGTATAGAAATTTAACTTGCGGCGGGCATATTAGAAGCAGATAAAAATACCCTCCGCAGAACAGCGGAGGGATTTAAGATGTTAGTGTGCTACTGGACACAGAAAGCGGGGACGCAGCCTCCAACTTGATTCGCAGTGGTGTCGGTGTCATGACCATCGTTGCGCACAGCACAGAAGTTGCGATACGAACCATCAACGGTTGAAGCTAACCAATACCAAGAAGGATATAAGTATGAGAAGTCATAAGATTTTAGGCGATCATTATCATTTGTATAAAATTCTGTAAAATTTGCTTGATTACTTGGTGTTTCAGAAGTTGCGACAGAAAGGCTGTTTCCATTTGTCATTTCCCTCTCAGTTGGTAACCACAATTCGTCTGTAATTGTCTGTATAGGATACTCTATGTTTAAAGCTTTATCTTTTCTAATTGCAACACTGCGGTTTGGCGGCCAAAGAACCTCATCGGGTACACCTGCATTTTTTAAGCCGGTTAAAAAATTGCCTGTAATGTATGAGCGCATTGTACTGTTCAAATACCCGTTTTCATTGGTATTGGTTGCATTCATTTCGTGGAAGCTGGGAATATCTTTAAAATGGAATACTATATGCGGTGTGTTATTGCTGTTTATGCCGTTAAAAGAATTTATACCAATCACAATAAGCCGTAAGTCACTTGCTGCGTCAATGTATCCATAATATGGATCTGTTTCATGATCTGTATCTCCTGCAACAGAGAAAGAAGGCAAATCAATATAGTCGCCTAATTTGATAATACTTTGCTCTTTTGTTGTGCTTGTGTTAAATGCCGCCTGTATGTAGTTATGCACTGCGTTAAAGCTTGCTGTTACGAGTGCCGCACCGGTAACACCTTCTGGAATTGCGAATTTTAGCGACAGGTCTTTTTCTGCTGTTGCCGCTGCCTGTAATGCAGCAGCGAATGCCGTTTGGACCGCAGCTTTATTTGCATAAGGCTTGTTTTCAAGTAGATACTGCGCTGTTGCCGTTTTACTTTCCTGTGGAAGCGTATCATACGCGGTAAGGTCTAACTCTA
>BTID01000258.1:0-1012 GCA_036245275.1 Termitinemataceae bacterium | reverse complement strand
AATAGGTAAATTAATTAATAGAAGTATAACATTTATACAAATGAAAGATGTAGAAAAGGACAATAAGTTTCTTGATTTAGATTATAACTATTGTGATTGCATTATAACGGCAACTATAACCGATGAGCGAAAAAAGAATTATATTTTTACTAAATCATATTTAGATTTTTCTGATGGCACAAAATGTGGATTCGTATTTAACAAATATAATGAAAATTTGCGTAAGAAAATTGATGACGCCCTAGATGTGTTAAAAACAAATGGAACATTGGCATCTTTATATCAAAAATATTATGGAAATACAGCGGGTAATTATACGGCTGATATTAGCTCCATTCCGAGGTTACAATATCCACTTATCAATGTGTTTTATCTGCAATCAGTTGCACTTACAGAAAATCAAGTATATTCACTATACACTAATTTAAAGGCTAGAGGCTTTGATAGTGTACTAAGCGAAAGCTATTACGGCAGTTCTGATTACATCCTAATTTTTGGCACTTTTTATTCTTCTTACAATGAAGCTTATACCGCGCAAATGCTGATTAATCAATCACTCGGTTCTGAGATCTTTGGAATTCAAGGAAACTTTGAAATTCAAGAAAATGTGCCCCCGCCGCCTGTGATTGAACAGGCCTGGGTGACCACAGTAAATGTATATACACATGTAAACATAGCAGAAATAACCGCGCTAAGCTACAGTTTGGATGCCAAAGGAATTCAGTATAAGCTAAGTGAATCAAATTATTACGGAGTAAATCGTTACTTTATAAATATTGGTCCATTTAATTCTTTTGATGAAGCCGCTAGGTTTGCAGCATCGTTAAATCAGTCTTATGGAGCTAATCTGTTTGCTGCAGCTCGATAATATGAAAAAGGAGTTTAAACTGAAAAATACAATCCGCGAATTAACACGAATGTTCAAGAATGGGAAAAAAGCGGTACTGTGTGTGCTGCTTGTGGTTGCAGGTGGTGTGGTGTTTGCGCAACAAAAAGTGGTAATCATACCGCA
>BTID01000257.1:0-1330 GCA_036245275.1 Termitinemataceae bacterium | reverse complement strand
CTAAAAGCATTGTAAACGGCGAACATTTTTTAACAGGAAAAAGTCCTGTTAGATATATGCCGTTTAATTTTGTTGTGCGGATTTTGACAATCTTAGAACAACGGGAACATTCGTTATATCTTTTCGGCGGTAAAGGAACTGTCCTTACAAAAACTGAAAAAAATATACGGCAAACATTTCCACGCTTGCGGATAATAGGACGGTATCCCGGCAACATAAAAAAACACGATGAAGAAACATTGCTTACTGTAATAAAAAAATCTTCACCTTCACTTTTGCTAGTAGGTAAGGGTGTACACGGCAAGGAAAAATGGCTGGCAAAAAATACAGAACGGCTCAACTGTGCTCTGCGTCTTTGGTGCAGTGATATTTTTGAAATATTTTCGGAGCGGCGGAAAAGACCATCGCAAATTATTTTTGAGCGCGGTTTTGAGTGGCTAGGTTTTTGTTTTCAAAAGCCTATCAGGTTTTTACGGATATTCCCGTTTATATACTATAATATTTTATTGGTATTTGCGAAAATAAAAAAGAAAAGAAAATTGTAACAGGAGTTTTTTTATGGCAGAAGAATTAACAGAATACAATGGCAAGGCAACAATGGAAAAGATCACATCTCTTTCAAAACGGCGCGGGTTTGTATTTCAATCATCGGAGATTTACGGCGGACAAAACGGTGCTTGGGATTACGGTCCGCTTGGCATTGAACTAAAAAACAGAATTGCACGTTTTTGGTGGAAAGAAATGACACAGCTTAATGACAATATCGTAGGGATAGACGCAGCGATATTGATGCATCCGCGCACTTGGGAGGCATCCGGTCATGTTGAAAATTTTACTGACCCGTTAGTCGATTGTAAAAAATGTAAAACGCGTTTTCGCTCTGATCAAATTCCACAAGAAAATGTTGATAAAAAAATCTGTCCTGATTGCGGCGGCGAGCTTACAGATACACGCAAATTCAATCTTATGTTTAAATCTCATATAGGTCCTGTGGAAAGTGATGCAGGTCTTATATATCTGCGTCCGGAAACTGCGCAAGGAATTTATGTAAACTATAAAAATGTTATTCAATCAAACCGCATAAAGATACCGTTTGGGATAGCTCAAATAGGCAAAGCTTTTAGAAACGAAATTGTTACAAAAAATTTTATTTTTCGTACTTGCGAATTCGAGCAAATGGAGATGCAGTATTTTGTAAAACCCGGCAGCGAAGTTGAATGGTTTAACGAATGGAAAAAACGCCGCTGGGCATACTACGAAAAACTTGGAGTACACATGGAGCATCTGCGTTGGCATCAGCATGGAAAAGATGAACTTGCACACTATGCAA
>BTID01000256.1:0-1427 GCA_036245275.1 Termitinemataceae bacterium | reverse complement strand
AAAAGAAAATATTTTCTTAACTTTTATCTGCGTAATCTGCGGTTAAAATTTTTACGTTTTTAATTATTACTAAGATCTTTTAACCACAAATTTCCAAATACGGCTCTAGCTCCAAGCGGATTGCGTCATAAAATGCAGAATGCCAATTTAATTTCTCTTCTGTCATAACTAAAGTGTAGCATAAAAGCCTGTGATTTTAAAGTGTGCGCGGGTGCGATTTTTATTTGTTCCTTGCCAACCGTGCCTCAAGTTCGGCAATTCGGGTAGCTCTATGGTAACATATTTTACGATTTCGGTAAACGGCTCGCAGGTTTTTTCGTTCAGTATCGAAAATCTGTTTAAATACTCCGTGTTATTCGGGAACAAAACATAGTTGCAAATAGCAATACTGATTGTTTGATTGATTTTTTCGTATTTATCGCCGCTTACGATCTGATCGGTTATCAGTTTTGACTGATAGTACACTATCCTAACGCAAAATCCGTTTAATTTTTCAACCTGCATCTCTAAATCAATTATTTTACCGGATTTGGTTTCGATTTTAATATCCAAAATGCCCTGTTTGTCTTTCTGAAACGCACGTTTTAGAAACGGATTTAAGATAGAGATTTTTTCATACTCCTGTGCCGGTATATCCAAAACAGCTTTTAACAGCTGTTCAAGACTTTCAGTATCCTTCCTGTCGCCAAATACTCCTTTAAAAACATAATCATAAGTTAACGGCACGAACAACGCTTTCCTTTTTTTACGAATTTTCATAAGAACCTCTCCAAAAAAAATATTTCCTCCCACATATAATAATGGTGCAAAGTAGCATAGCGCTTTACTTTTTTGGGATTTTTTTTGTAATTTCTATTGAACGTTGACAAATTATTGCCCCCCCCCTAAAGGGTGCAACAAAAAATAATGGCAAATTTAACACAGAGTAAAAGGAGGTACACAGAGGAGGAATGATAAAAAGTTAACTAGGGGTCGGTAAATGTGGTAAAATTATCTGAGAAATCGGATAAGAGAAAGGCTATAGTTCGTCAATTTTATTGGTCTGCGAGACCGGAAAGGAGAATGGAGGAGCCGTAGCCGCAACATTCAATGGTCTACGAGACCGAATAGGAGAATGGATCTATTTTTACCGAACAGGATCTTTTATCTGACAAGAGGAGGAAAATTATGAATATTGACTTAATACCTGCTGCAAGTGTAGCAACGCAACTTATGAATAAAAATCCCCGCCGCAGAGCGGCGGCGTATTTTTGTTCTCCCGGAGAATTGCACTGCGGGTTTAATACCCCTCTGTTACGCCCTAAACTTGACCCACAACTTTCTATGGCGTAAAATTTTCTTGGGTGAATTTGTCAGGGGTGTACTTGTGATATTCAATCATAGTGTAAAGTTTTGAAAGTCCTAGCCAAATCGTTTTTACACCTGGC
>BTID01000255.1:0-1544 GCA_036245275.1 Termitinemataceae bacterium | reverse complement strand
TAGCTTACAGCATATTTGCAAAATATTCCGGTATTGAATCAAAGGGAGTTATTACAAAAGATCATGCTTTTATTTGCCTAAACATAGACGGCGAAAATATTGATATTGAAACAACTAATCCCTATGGTTTTGATCCGGGTAAGAGGACTGATTTTCATGATGACTTCGGCAAAACTACAGGCTTTGCCTACACACCGCCTGGCAATTACAGGCTGCGGCAAACAATAACATTGCTTGAGCTTAGCTCGATAGTGCTACGTAACAGGATTTCCGACTTAGAGAGGGCGCAGAAGTATGCAGATGCCGTGCCCCTTGCGATAGACCGCATGACACTTTTACGCAACAGAGAAAATGCAACAGTTTCGCCATTATTTGGAGATCCGGTTGTGGAAGCCGACGATGCTATTTTTAACTTGAATTCTTTTTACTTAAACAAAAAACAAGAGACAGCGGTACTTGCATGGGTGGATGCAACTGCAAATGTTGTAACTGACAAAAAGCGTTTACATGAAAGTGAAATTGCCGCTATAAATAATTTAATGGTAAAATATTTACGCGCAAAAAAAATTGATGAGGCTGAACGCAGCTTGAGCGAAAATGAAAAACGTTTAACGGAAGCAGAACTAAATAAATTTAAAGGGATGACCTTAGAAGCTTCACTTGCCGAAATCGTAAATGCAGCAAAAAATGATGAGACAACTGTTGCCGCTTTAGGTAGAATTGATACTGCCGAAAAAACAGGTCTGCTTGAAGCAAAACGTATAAATGAATTAAAACAAATTGTGATAAAAAACAGAGTGGCATTTTTCCATAATACTTTTGCACTTGAGTTTAACAAGAAAAATTATGAGAATGCAAAAACAATTTTACAAAAAGCCATTTTGGAGTTTCCTGAAAATAAAACTTTTGCTTCTGACATGAAAACACTAGAAAAAGTGAATGTATCATTATAATACATATATATGCCTTTTTGTAACACCTGTATTAAAATGATACACTCTTTGATTTAACTGTTGTTATAATCCGAAAATAGTTTAACACTCAAAAAATATCATTTTTTTTATCTATCTCTATATTATATAACAAGATATGCAAAAATTGCTTGATTTTCAAGTATGTTAATTTTGAGTTGGCACGCTTCTTGCTATATAATCAATGTAACGTTACAAATTAAAAAAAAATTAAAAATTAGAAAAGCTTTAAGGAGGCTTAATTATGAACATGTTAGCAAAATATCAACCACTTACACTTGGAACTACATTACAGGACATTGATAGGTTTATGGATACCTTTTTTAACACAACAGCAGACAGAGGGTTTTCCCCGCTCGTAGACATCGCGGAAACAAATGATGCATATATAATCGAGGCTGAGTTACCCGGGTTTGACGAAAAGAATGTGGAAGTCAACATTGACGGCGGCATATTAACTATCGAAAGCAAGAAAATCGAGAAGAGCGAAAACGCGAATGCCGACAAGAATTATGTGTTAAAAGAGAGGCACATGGTGTCTTTCTGCCGAACATTCCGCTTGCCCGAAAATGC
>BTID01000254.1:0-1556 GCA_036245275.1 Termitinemataceae bacterium | reverse complement strand
ATTTGATGCTCCAAAGCTTCCGCACTTCACGCATTGTGCGCGCTTCTACTTTTTCTCTTTCGTTTACAACTGCAAAAACGCGCAATTTATCTGTTTTACCTTTTACTTCAAGGGACTGCATTTCTTCTACGATAAGCTTGTTTCCAATAAGATTCATGATATTTTCGGTAATCAAAATGTCGGTATCAAAAAGCTCGTTAGGCCCTTCAAAGCGTGCTGCAAGGTTTACAGCATCCCCTATAACGGTAAACTCCATACGCTGCGGAGATCCCATTTGCCCCTGAATTACTTCGCCTGAATTTATACCGCAGCCGATTTTTACCACAGAAGTTCTATGCCCATCCTTGGCAGCCATTTCTTCGTGTTCATGTTGCCATATAACTCTTGTTTTATTCCATTTAAAATTTTCTTCCCGTATTGCAAGTAACGAGCGAACGCAGTTAAGGGATGCTGTTTTTTCGTCAGTTTCTTTTCCTAAACTTCCCCACAGTGCCATTACGGCAACTCCGTCTTGCGTTAAATATTTGTCGATTAAGCCGCCGGAATTTAAAATACACGGAACCACACGCGACAAAAATGAATTGACAAATTTTACTGTTTCACTTGCCGTCATTCCTTCTGCAAGCTGTTTAAAATTTCTTATATACAAAAACGCAATGCTCACAGTTTTAGGCACACCGCTAAGAGTTAATCTTCCTTCCCGAGCAAAGCGAACAATGCTTTTGTCGGAAAACCGCTCAAAGTTTTTTACACCATTTGCCATACCAATAAAACTATCAGCCAAAATTGAAAGTTCATCACGGTTTTTGTAAGTAAACTTAATATCATAATCACCTTTTTCTATTTGTTCTGCCGCAAGATGCAACTGCTCTACAGGATTACTTATAGTCGCCGAAAATACACGCATTAAAAAAATAGAGAGGATAATAACAATCACACTAACTGTGATATTACGAAGTGTTGTCTTCTTAATTTCGTCTAACACATCAGATTGTTTTATGGTAGTAATACTTAGAACATTTGCAGCATTAAGTTGTTGGAACGCTCCGATATATTTTTTGCCATCACGATCCACAAATTGTGTCTGCAAGTTTTTATTACTTGAGCGTAGTAAATCCCTTATATACGGAATGTTGCTAAAATTAGAAAGCTTGTCTATAAAAGCAGGATCGCTGTGCATTATAACATCACCTTTTTCGTTTAACATAAATGATGTATTGTTATGCTTTAGATAAAACGCTGATGAATTAAACAGACGTGACATACTTTCATAAGAAAAAAACAGAGCGCATACACCGCTAACATTTGATGAAGAAAACGGAAACATCATAGCAAGGAGCGGCGTGCCGAAAAAAGAGGAAGCGTTGCGGATTATAACATCGGCGTTCAGCGCATTTGTAATCGCATCTTCATTCTGCTGTAGAAATGCAGAAATCAGACTACCTGGATTTTTAAAAGCATAAATGCTGTTTACAAAAAGAGCGCTGGAATCATCCCCCGAAGCGATAAGCGTTATCGCAAAATATTCGCTATGCAGTGCAAAAAAATCATTTGCA
>BTID01000253.1:0-1620 GCA_036245275.1 Termitinemataceae bacterium | reverse complement strand
TACAGCTATGAACAGGATGGTGTTCGTAAGACAGTTTGACGAGCTCACATTTGCGTTGAGTCCTACGCAATTTACAAAAACAGTGAAAGCGACAACAGCTTTCCTAAAGGAATTTGTAGAACAATTTAACAAATAAAACTTTTCGTAGGGGAGGGATAAAGTTTTCCAAAACCGGAGGAAACCAATGGAAAACGTCTCAAAAATAATTACTTCAAAAGAATTATCGTTGATATTAAACATCAGCGAGTTCACAATAATGAAACTTGCACGCTCAAAAGAATTGCCTTGTAAGTTTGAGAAACAAAACATTCTCTTTGAGTTTGATTCGTTAATCGAGTATCTACAAAGCAAGGAGAAAACAACATGATGACTATTACAGAAGCACTTGCTGCTATAAAAAATGCAAATACGCAACAGCATCAGATTTTGCTTATGAGGGCGCAAATTATAGAGTTGTGTCCTAAGACGGTGCAAGCACTTCAACTTATCGATCAGGAAAACTTGACTGCAAAAAGACGTAGGGGATTTAGCCTTGCCAAGATCGAAAACAAACAGTTTGGATATGTATATTATGTTAGGTATTCTCATAACGGTAAAACCTTGCCTACAAAATGGTGTACTCATACTTGTGTGCTTGCCGAAGCAGAAGCATTTGCGCTAAAAAATAAAGAGCGGCTTATCAGTGAATATACTGCATCTCATAATAATGCATTATTGCTTATCAAAAAGTTTTATGAGAAGGACTCGCAATATTTACAAGCTGATGTAAAACGTAATCGTCCGCTTTGTGAAAAACATCGTGATTCATATAATCGTGTTATCAAAAATAAATTTATTCCTTATTTGACGGAAAAAAAATATTAATGATGTCGGTAAGATCGACAATCTTGTATTGCATGAATTTCAAGATTGGCTATTATTAAAAGGACTAAAACCACAAACAGTCAATAATTATTTTAATGCCTTGTCCAGGGTTTTTTGTAAGGAGATGAAACTTTATGAAGGAAATTACAAATGTCTTACCAAAGCAGAAGGACTCTGTATCGCAAACGCCAAGGGACTTGAGCGAGCAAGAGATCAAATCTTTAAGGCAAGACAAAAAGGACAGCATTGCCCAGTCGATGGAATTGTTCAAGGACGTGAAACCACTATAACCACTAAATCAATTAATCGCGGCATTCAACGATAAACTTTATTGACTGCCGCCATGTTCGCCTAAGCCCAGCGGCGCTTACTTGCCGATTTTAAAAAAAAATCAACAAGTTTTAAAAATACACTTATCCAAAATATCAAATACAGCTTTAGCCTTTTCTATCATTCGTTTTTCACCTTGTTTATCTTTGTGATTATATAACTTCGCAACGTTTCCGGAAACTTTATGACCCATGAACACTTCTTCAATATCTTCACCCAATCCTTCACTGTTCATCATGGTCTTCCAAAAATGCCGTCCGCTGTAAAACGTTATATTTTGTTCGGCAAGTTCTTTTTCAGAGACCTTAAGTTTTTTACCAAGCGTTAAGTTTGCTGCATTGAATGTTTCCGCCCGGCACTTTTTAAAAATATATTCATCTGTATTACGAGTGCCGTTAAAAGTTTTTATTTTATCATATACAAAAT
>BTID01000252.1:0-1620 GCA_036245275.1 Termitinemataceae bacterium | reverse complement strand
CGTCCTTGAATAATATTTTCGCTTGTGCGATGCTGTCCTTCAGATCTTGCCTTAAAGATTTTATCTCTTGCTCGCTCAAGCGATTTGGCCGCGATGATACAGAGTCCTTCTGCTTTTGTGAGACATTTGTAGTTTCCGTCATAAAGTTTCATCTCCTTACAAAAAGATTTTAGCCCATATTCATCTTGTTTGTCTAGGTGTTTAAGATGGACTTGCAATAATTTTGGCATCGAAAGACGATCTCCGTGACTCCCAAGTGCTAATGCTGTGGTGTGAATGACCTGTCCTCCATTTTTTTCAATGTAATACCGTAAGTCAGAAAACGTACCGCCATGAGTGCACACATCATCAATAAGAATATGTTTGCGACCTTTTTGTACCACTCCATCAAATTCTGTACGACATGCAAGTCGATGCCATTCACCGGCACCGGTTCTGTGAGGACTATTTGCTTGTACAATTGTGTCGCAAATTTCAAACCCTGTTCTGCTAGATATATATACCGCCATAGCAACAGGTATTTTATTTTTACCGGCAGCTTCCTTTGCGTGCACCGGCACAAGAAGTGAATTAGGGTGTAGTTTCTTTAATTCCACTAGCTGTGCATTATTCTCAGGTGTGTCTAAGATTAGTTTAATAAGACGCACTGCCGCATTAAGGTCTTCGTGATATTTTGCTGCATCATAATCAGGGTATTGTTCTGCATTTTTAAGAAGCTTGCTTGGGCAACCGTACACATTTTCCCTATCAATAAAATGCATCACATTCGGGAAATCAGGTTCCCAGCCATCTTCAACAAAACTCATTTACAAGGCACTCGCTAAGTGTTTATTTTTCATCTTCTCATAATACCTGATAGAGCATGTGTATAGCAATATGGCGGCCGTAGTGGAAAGTAAAATCATAATTTTACCACACTGTAATAAATACTTTTTTCACATGTAAAACGAAACGGACATTTATTATCCGTGCAATTCGATGTGTTCATTTTCGTTCCTCCTAAAATCAGTAGTTTCTATCATCTAACAAAATCCGGAGTATGCCGGAGATAAAGCAAGTAATGATAAACGAAAATATTACTGCACATAATATAATGTCAATATGCAGTAGAGTTGCATTTAACTTTACTCCTAAATATATTACAAAGACAAAAACTATGGTAGCAATTAGTATTTTTAAAACTATTTTCATTTATTTTTTATCCTCAAACTCAAATTCTATTTTGCCGTCTTTCAAGAAAAACTTTGCACTAAATTCTTTTCCGGCTTTATTTTTGCATTTTTTTATTTTTGTTTTTTTTAGAGAAAGTAAGAGTTCAACGTCCGCTGTGCTTACTGCAGCACCTGCTATCGTCTTCCAAATTACAAAATCACATTTCGACTCATCTTTATAGCCGCAGCAGTAATAGTTTGACTTACCTTCAAAAATGGCTTTTCCGCATAAAGGGCACTTGCCGATTGCGGTCTGTTCCGGCCGTTCATACCGCATTTCAATTTTAGTTTTTACAGCGGCGCGTACAAAATCTTTTATACCTTCTAAAAACTTTTGAGTGTCGTTATGCAGTTGTTCTTCCCAGCGTGTTGTTTCCGGAATCGATACAAAGTTTTTCAGCATTTCGTT
>BTID01000251.1:0-1684 GCA_036245275.1 Termitinemataceae bacterium | reverse complement strand
TGGAGATACAGATCAAAAATCTGCCCGGCCTAAGAGAGAGAATTTTGTTTTACACCGCATAAATGATTACAAACCAGATTAAGAAGGGTGATGATTATCAGAAGATACAACAAGTCATCGGAATTTATATTCTTGATTACGAGTTACCTAGGTACGCACTTTACTAAGGTTGTATAATCAACTATCCTTAATTTGTGGATGAGTATCCTAAAAATCTGATAGATTTTGAGATAGATGCTGTCCGGTAACTGCCTAAGCCTAAAATGCGTTGTAATCCTAATGACATGGCTACATAAATTACGACGCGCGATGGTTAGACCTAATCGGGACAGGCTCAAAGGGACAGTTGAAATAGATGAACCTATATTGGAGGTTATAAAGTGGGTGGAAAACGCGGACGAGGCACAGAAAATAAAGTATTGGTTGCTATTGCAGTCGAAGTTGATGGCAAAAAGGTTGGCAGAATACGGATGAGAGTAGTTTTATATGCATCAAAGCAAAGTTTACATTCATTTATTGAAGAATCTATTGAAGTTGGCTCTGAGCTGTGGAGTGATGGATGGCGTGGTTACACTAGATGTTCACTTGGTCATTTCTTTATTAAAACGTTGAATCATGGGAACACTTCAAGGATCAATATCAGAACAACACATGGCCTATTATTTAGACGAATTTACTTTTAGATTCAAAAAAAGAAAATCAAAAAGCAGAGGTATGCTATTTTATCGACTTTTACAGCAAGCCGTTCAATTAGAGCCGTCTACTTATAAGAAAATTACTGAAAACAGTGCTAGCGGTATACAACCTTAGACAAGTGCATACCTAGGAAAAATATTTATTTAGGTCCTAGTTTACCGGCATTTATTTCGCCTAATGTATTAAAATATTTAGTCGATAATTTTAATATTACACCGATTTCTACGGCGGCAGAGGATTTAAAAAAGATTCTGAAAAAATGAATATAGGTAACTTAGATTGAGGCGACTTAGATTGAGGTAACTTAGATCGAAAGGGAGCGGACTTTGGAAAAATATTTATCGATACTAAAACACTGTCCGCTTTTTCAAACAATAGCAGAACAGGATATTCTCTCCCTCTTGAATTGCCTAACAGTCAGAAAGAAAAAGTACGAAAAGGATGCACTTATTTTTTGCACAGGCGATGAAATACGTTATGTCGGAATTGTTTTAACAGGAGCAATTCATATAGAGAGTGACGATTTTTGGGGCAACCGTACAATTATTTCGCGCATAACACCCGGCGGAATGTTTGGAGAGTCTTTTTCTTTTGCAGACGACAGAGTGCTGCCTGTTAGTATTACCGCAGCAGAGCCTGCAAAAATCATTTTAATTGATTATATGAAAATAATAAAAACATGTTCATCTGTTTGTAATTTTCATACAAGTCTTATACAAAACATACTAAAAAATTTAGCCGTTCAAAATATTGCCCTTGTGTCAAAAATGGAATTTATCACGCAGCGTACAACAAGAGAAAAATTGTTAAGCTATCTTTCAACTTGTGCGCGTAACGAAAAGAATGCATCCTTTGAGATTCCGTTTAACCGCCAGGAAATGGCAGATTATCTTTCTGTAGAACGCAGCGCAATGTCATCAGAATTAGGACGTATGCGCGATGAAGGATTGATAGAATTCAACAAAAACCAATTCCGCCTTTGCAAATA
>BTID01000250.1:0-1797 GCA_036245275.1 Termitinemataceae bacterium | reverse complement strand
TCAATTGCTTGTGTCAACCGACAATGGCGTGACCTGGAAGGAGCAACCGGTCGGCGTCAATAATCTTAACGGCATAGCCTACGGCAACGGCAAGTGGATCGCCGTAGGTAATTCTCATTTGCTTGTGTCAACTGACAATGGCGTGACCTGGACGGAGCAAGATGTCAAATACTTTTTTGTCAACATAGCCTACGGGGGGTAGTAATAAGGAAACCCGCCGCACCGTCTATGGCACGGCGCGGCAGGTTTTTAGTCTAACTTTTAAGATAAGGAGTTTTTATGAATGTATGGGTATTTAATAAACCAACTGTTTCGCAGAAGGCAATAGATTTTATCTATTCATCGCTTCAAAATGGTATTTCCCGCTATGGGTGGGCTTGGTTCGACACTGCAGATTTGGAACAATTAAAAAAACAAATCTTGGAAAGAAATGAACAGTGACGAAAGGGTATGTATAAATAAAACACGTTTTTTGTTAAACATAAAACCAGAAGATTGGATTGTACATATAAATGTTCCTACATGGGGAAAATGCACGGCTGCAAAAGTAAAAGGAGCATATACATTTGAAAAAAACGACAATCAATTTGGAGACTTTAGGCACACAATACCTGTAGACACAGAAACGCTCATAACTTTTGACAGAAACAATCAAAATGTTTTACCGGAGATAAGTAATAAACTAAAATTGCGTGGACGCTATTGGCGTATATATGCAACAAATGAGTTTTTAACATCTATAGAAAACTTAAAAAATAATTCTATATCAATTCCCGATAATGCATCTCATGGATTGTTTTATTTAAAAGAGGGTCTGAAAAAATATCTACCACAAATTACAGAAATTATACAAAAAAACCACCCTAAAAAAAACCTTGAAGAGTTTATTGCATTTATCTTTTCAAAATTACCAAACACAGAAGTAAAAATCAATGGAAGTGGTTATGGAACAGATAATGGCGCAGACATAATTGTTAATTACACTACTGGTTTACCTATTTGTAATTTACAAAAAGAAGAAACATTAGTAATTCAGGTAAAATCATTTATTGGAACACACACGGATTCTACCGCAGTAACACAAATAAAGGAAGCTATAAATCATTACAATGCCGATGTTGGATTAATTTTATCAACAGCAAAACCCTCTGACGAATTATTAGATAAAATTGAAGAAGCAAAGGCAGAAATAGAAAAACCAATAGTTTTAATTGCTGGCGATGATGTTGCAAACTTTGTATTAAAATATGGATCGGAGTACTTATTTGATATTTAAAGTAAAAACGTTATCGGCTTAGATGCCCAAGAAACCTTTTGTCGTTATGCGAAATGGTCTTATGCCTTACTCTGTGTTAAAATTCTTTAAATGTGAAATAAGCACTAAAGCGATTTGCTTTAGCTTGGAGTAAGTGTTAAGCGCAGGATCTTCTAGGACTGCTTCTAAAAGTTGATTTAGGAGCAGTCCTATTTTTTTGCCATCAGTTACACCTAACTCTATGATGTCGCCGCCCTTAATACAGAGATCTTTTAGCGAAAATGCGTGAGCTGCCTCTAAAACCGCATCTATGCGCTTTTGCAGGGGCAGCAAAAGTGCAGGGGGCGGCTCTGTCCCTTGCATGGCAAAACTATCTGCCATACGCAGTTGAAAAAGCTCACCTAGATTGTCTTCGCCTACGCGCGCAATAAAACGGCGCACCGCACCGTCATTCCAGCAATCCTCGTAGTGGAACATGTGCTCCCTAACAAGGTGCATTACCTCATCGCGCTGTACATTGGCAAAGCGAAGGCCTCTCATTA
>BTID01000249.1:0-1801 GCA_036245275.1 Termitinemataceae bacterium | reverse complement strand
CAGGCGAGCCTATGTCGTTTGCGAAAATAAAAATCTATCCGCCATCAACAGTAGAAAAAAATGTAGAAAGTCTTATATCAATTACAGACAGAAACGGACTTTTTAGTTTTATTCCCGATGAAGATGGCGTTTGGAGAATAGACATTGAGGACGGCATGGGGCATGCAGGCAGTATTAGTGTTGCATCAAATACGTCATCAAAAGATACTGCCAGTACATTAGCGGCAAGCAGAAAATTACCGCTTGCAATTACTGCAATTTTAGGATTAAGCCTAATACTAAATATTTTTACGCTATGGCATCTTGTTATACGAAATAAAAAGGCGGCATCCAATGCACATTAGCGAAGGTGTATTATCACCGCCTGTACTTGCGGCAGGTTGGGCATTAGCAACAGGAGGTATTGCTATCGGATTAAAAAAAACACCAATAGAAAAACTTCCACAAACTGCCCTAGTCGCAGGAGTACTTTTTTTAGCGTCTCTTGTACATGTTCCAGTAGGACCCTCGAGCGTCCATCTAACGTTTTTAGGGCTTGCCGGAATTCTATTAGGTTTTAGCAGTGTTCCCGCTTTATTTATTGCGTTGTTTCTGCAAGGCTTATTATTTCAATTTGGCGGACTATTGTCGCTCGGTATAAATACAGCATCAATGGGAACTGCGGCATTAATTGGCAGTTTTATTTTTAATATTTTTCCTAAAAAAGTCAAAGTCATAGGTGCGTTTGCAGCCAGCTTCACAGCAGTACTTGTCGGCACAGTAATCGTTGTAGCTGCATTATACTTTTCAGACAAGGATCTAAAAACTACAGCCGCTCTTTTGTTTGCTGCCAACGTACCACTTGCTGTAGTAGAAGGCTTCATATCAGTGTTTATAGTTGGATTTCTTTCAAAAATAAAACCAGATCTACTTAGAGGTGTCATAACAAAACATGCATCTTGAGCATTTGGAATATAAAAAAGATTTTTTAAAAGGTTTTGACGGAAGATGCCGCATTATAGCGGCATTTTTCTTCATTGCAGTTTTGGCAAATGTAAAAAGTTTTATTATTTTATGTAGTGTAATTGTTTTAATTATTGCAATTTTAATTCGAGACTTTTATATAACACTCTTGCGTTTAGTGCCTGTTAATATTTTTATCATTACACTATGGCTGCCGGTTTTATTAGGCAGTGACGTTCATGCAGCCCTTCTTTACACATTACGCATAAATTGTGCGGCTTTATTGTATATGCTGTTTGTTATCCCAATGAGTATAAGCAATATTGCAGGTTCACTTTCTACATTACGAGTGCCAGATAAACTGATTGCTCTTTTAATTTTAACCTACCGCTATATTTTTTTATTAAATGAAAAATTTCAGATAACCCTTAAATCGATGCGATTACGTAACCAGAGAAAAAACAGCACCAGTGTATGGCACTCACTTGGTGCGGTTTTCACTACCAGCATTGTAAGTACGATTTCTAGGGGAGAAAAAATTTGGACTGCAATGCAATGCAGAGGTTTTAACGGCAGTTTCCCGCTCACTATTATTTTTAAATGGTCATTGCGTGATACAGTGTTAATAGCTTTTAGTGTAGCTTGCTGTGCATTTATTGTAATCGTAGAGAAACTATAATGAGTCAATTAGAACTAAAAAATATTTCATATATATATGATGATAGTATCATCTCTCTTGATAATATTAGTTTTTCTGTTGAAAAAGGCGAAGTAATTTGTATCTTAGGTGCAAACGGATCGGGCAAATCAACTTTATTAGAAATTATTGCATCCTGCATAAAACCTACAAGCGGTGAAA
>BTID01000248.1:0-1861 GCA_036245275.1 Termitinemataceae bacterium | reverse complement strand
AAGTGTGGTAATCTGTTCGATTATCTGTTTCATTTCGCCGGGTGTAAGAACATGATTATTAAGGCGGTCAATGTCGCAGTTGTTGTCAAAAAGAATTGCCGCCCAGTTGTCTATCAAATCCTGTTCGCATGGATGATTTAGTACTGTTTCTTCCCACCCATATTTTGTAAAGAGCACATTGACAAGCGCATCCTCAAAATCTGATTCTTTGTTAAAGATCATAGTTTCATTGATTCCTTTACCATGCTGTTTTTCCGGTAGCGATTAAACTATCAATATCAATATAGGCATTGTTAATAGATTCGCTATGATACATTTCGTACATATCATAAATAAAATCAGTCAAGTTTTTCTCATCAAGTATTTTAAGCACCTCGGCGGCTGAAATATTTTTATAAGAGGCGTAGTGTTCTAAAAGATATATAAAAAATCTCATTTCTTTGGTCAAATTAGTCCATCCGTATATATACTGAATTACGCGGGTCTCCGGTTACCTGCTCACATTCCCACATATCTAAAATGGCAGGCGGCCCGAAATCCCACATTTCAAGTTCAGCATCTAGTAACATAAGATATGTTTGTGAAGACAAAAATTTTCGCAGTGCATCAAAATGATTGATCCCATATTTTGCAGCCATTAAATTAGTCATCTGTGCATCATAATAATCTAATATTTCAGATGATGTTTTTTTTATAATTCAATTACCTCCTGAAATTTTAATAATGCTATCGCCTTTTCTGTTTTAAACGCATATTGGTCTTTTAAATTTTGCGGCAATAACCTTTTTAGAGTTTCTTCTTCATCATACATGCCAATCAAATAAAAATTAAGTACAGGCATTGTATTATCATTAGCAACCGGCCCTATGACTACATCCCATTGTGTTGCAGCCAATTCTTCAAATGGTTGATTGTTGCGGTTAGCACTTACAAATTTTAACCATTGCACGCTTGCAGAATCAAAAGTAAAAACAGATAAATTCTGTAATTCTATTTCCTCAATTTCAAATACAGAAACAGCATGTGCTCCTGCCTTTCTACGTTTGGCAATTGATTTAGCCCAACGCTCTGCCTGTTCAAGACTTGATGTAAGATAAAAACCTGCACCAAAATCTAAAGCACGAGCATCGGGTAAGAGTTTCGGCTCTTTTACGGCAATGTTGCTGCCATGATATAATGTCAATCTTTCCCCTCCCTACACAAACATCTTCCCCAGCAATGCCTTCTTTACATTTTGCAGCTTGCCAATTTCGCGTTGTTGAAGTTTTATGAGCTTGTCGAGTTGCGTAAAGAAAGAGCCGATTTTGGTTTGCTCTATTTCAGATGGATATGCAATATCTAAATCAGCAACCTGAGCCAATGATAAATTAGGTTGTGCTCCAATAGTTGGATTTCGTCTGATGTAATTTTTTACAACATTTCCTTTCAGTGTTGTAGTAATATATTCCAGCACCCCTTCTTTTAGACGGACAATCGCTAATGCTTGATTTGTGTTTGCAGGTAAAATTGATTCAGGAACAATACTAACCCTTCCTAATGTACCTGCAATTGAAAAAAGTATATCATTTTTTTTTAACTGTGAGCGTTTTAAATAATTTTCATGTTCTTCTAATGAAATTCTATTTGTTATTTTTATTTCGCCAGAACTGGAATCAATATTTTCAACTTTAATAAAATTTATTTCTCCGTGTCCACTTTTATCTTTCGGTGTAGTGCCTTTAGTTATTACTTCTGCTAATGTTCCCAACTTCCTCTCTTCCCACCCCCCCACTAAATCCGGCAAACCTAATCTCCGGTTTATCCGCGCCGGCTTTTGGAAACATTTTTTGGAGCATGGCTTTTTTTATGTTGACTGTCTTGT
>BTID01000247.1:0-1883 GCA_036245275.1 Termitinemataceae bacterium | reverse complement strand
TTAAACCATTCGGTGTCCAAGCAATTAGCGCATCGGTAAAAAAGACCGGTCATTTGGTTACCGTAGAAGAACACAACATTGTCGGCGGATTCGGCGGCGCAGCGTTGGAAGCATTGGCACCGCAGGGCATTAACTTTAAGTATCACGCAATCGGTATGCAGGATTGTTTCGGCGATACCGGCGGCTACGATGAGTTGCTCGACAAGTTTGGCCTGAGTGCCCCAAAAATCGCGGCAAGCGTCAAAAAATTCGTTCAGAATAAATGAGCGGAAGCAGTTGCAAAATATCAATTTTGCAACTGCCTTGTTTAACATTTGCGCACCATGAAAGATTGCGGCATATAAATTTGATGAAAAACAAGCGAGTATTTGTTTTTTGCTGTTTTTTAATGAGTGCATTGTTTTGTAGTTTTATTCAAGCGCAAGTAAGTGACGAGCTGCCGTATTATTGGAAAACTAACAACAATAATCCCAAAGGACTTGTTGTTGTTGTGCATGGTTTGAACGTAAAACCGTCAAAAATGGGAGCGCCTGAAACAGAGGGAACTCTTATTAAGTTTTTGCTTGATGCAGGCTATAATGTTTATCGTGTAACACTTACAGGACATAGCGGGCCTATTGAGAATATGCAAAATGTAACTGAAGCAGATTGGCTTTCTGATGCATATATTCAGTATTGCGAAGCCCGCATTGCAGCTGAACGTGATAATGTGCCCTTGTATTTATTGGGCTTTTCACTCGGAGCCTTGGTATTTGAGTATTTAATGAACGAAAACACAGCAACTCCGGTACAATTTAAAAAAGTTATTCTTTTTTCTCCTGCTGTAGCAATAAAGACAAGAGCCAAAGCGGTTTTAATGCTACAGCCCTTTACAAGCGATTCTTCAATAATCAACAGTGTTAGTCCGGAAGAATACCGAGCGCAGCGGGGCGCTTCCATAGGCGCATATAAAATTGTATTTAACATGGAAGAAAAATTGTGCAACAGATCTTTTTTAAAAAATAATGTTGATACAATAATATTTATTGATAAAAACGATGAAATGATAAGCATAGGAACCTTGCGAAGCAGAATTAGTCAATATAAACTTACAGGCTGGAATGTATTGGAAATATCAAACAATAGCGCCCGCATTAATCCGCAATACCATCATCTACTTATAGACAATAAATGCGTTTCTCCTTCTACATGGCAATATATAACCCATTCAATAATTGATTTTCTGGAATAAGTAATGGGGGCAATATTTTTTGGCCTATTTTGGCTGTCTGCAATTATCAATATAGTTTCAATTTTTTTTGAAAAGTATGTTATTAGAATAATAACAAAGCTATGCATAATGCCATTGTTGATTCTCTTTACTATTTTTGCATCAAATAAATTTTCGATTATGATTTTATTGCCCTTATTGTTTTCATGGTTTGGTGATATATTTTTGATAAAACCTAAAAAAATGCAAATACTTTTTGGAATAGGTAGTTTTTTTGTTTCGCATATTTTGTATATTGTAATTTATACAAATTTTATATTTAACACAGGAATTTTATTTTTTGTCTTATCATTTATAATTCTTTTAACAATCGAGTGTTTTGTGATAATAAAAATATTGCATCTTCCAAAGAATTATCAAATTCCGATAATAATGTATGGGATTATCATTGGTCTGTTAATAGTATTTTCTTTGCAGGTTTTTATCAATAATGCGAATATTTATGGCTTTATTCTTGTTGCAGGATCAGTCTGTTTTTTTATTTCGGATGCTGTCTTGGCATATTACAATACAGTAAAAGCCATGACAAAGTATTCCCTTGCCTTAGTTATGGCAAGTTATGTTATTGCACCGGCTGGAATAATAATTGCTTGCATAAACCTAGACCGTGGGT
>BTID01000246.1:0-1964 GCA_036245275.1 Termitinemataceae bacterium | reverse complement strand
TCAACAAAAGAATTAAAGAGCAACCTAGAAAATGATAACGCAAAAATAATCATAACAACTATTCAGAAACTTGATGTTTTCATATCTAAGTTTAACACACATGACATTTACAAAAAACATTTAGTCATTATTTTTGATGAGTGTCATCGTTCACAGTTTGGAGATATGCACGCAAAGATTGTAAAGACCTTCAAGAATTATCACATTTTTGGATTTACAGGCACACCCTTATTTGCGCTTAATTCAGGTAGCGGAGGCAATCCGCTACTGCGGACAACAGAGCAAGCCTTTGGAGATAAACTCCACACCTACACAATAGTAGACGCTATTAATGATGGTAATGTTCTTCCGTTCCGTATTGATTTTATAAACACGATGAAACAAAAAGAAGGCACAAAAGACAAAGATGTATCAGCCATTGATACCGAAAAAGCATTGCAAGACCCAAAGCGTGTAACCGAAATTGTCAAGTATATTTTAGAACATTTTGATCAAAAAACAAAGCGCAGCAACTTCTATTCATTGGAAGGTAAACGTATGGCAGGTTTTAATTCTATTTTTGCAGTTGATTCTATTCCTATGGCAAAAAAATATTACAACGAATTCAAGAAGCAGCTTACGGAAAGCGGACGAAAACTTTCTGCAGCAACTATTTTCAGTTTTAGTGCCAACGAAGAATTGCCGGAAGGTGCATTGGCGGAGGAAGGTTTTGAGCCGGAAGGACTGGACGAAAGCTCCCGTGATTTTTTAGATACCGCCATTGCTGATTATAACAAAACTTTTAGCACTAATTTTGACACATCATCAGAGAAGTTTCAAAACTACTACAAAGACCTTTCAGATAAAGTAAAAAAGCGTCAGGTTGATTTGCTCCTCGTTGTAAATATGTTTCTAACAGGTTTTGATGCAACTACACTCAACACACTATGGGTAGATAAAAATCTGCGCCAGCATGGACTAATTCAGGCATTTTCCAGAACTAACCGCATATTGAATTCTGTTAAAACTTTTGGGAATATTGTTTGCTTCCGAGATTTAAAAAAGGCAACCGATGACGCAATTGCACTGTTTGGAGATAAAGAAGCCGGTGGGATTGTTCTCTTAAAAACATATCCCGAATATTACAATGGCTACGATGAAGACGGCAAACACACAAGCGGATACAAGGAACTCATTGCAGAACTTACAGAATTATTCCCATTAGGGCAACCCATTGTAGGGGAACAAGCAAAAAAAGACTTTATCCGGCTTTACGGACTAATTCTAAAATTAAAAAATATTCTGCAAGCCTTTGATGATTTTGAAGGCAACGAGATTTTAACAGAGCGTAACTTTCAAGATTACCAGAGTGTATACATTGACCTGTACCACGAATTTACAAAAGAGAAAAAATCCGATAAAGAAAGCATCAATGATGATATTATATTTGAAATTGAACTTATAAAACAAATAGAAGTAAACATTGATTATGTTCTCATGCTTGTAGCAAAATACCATGAAACAAACTGCACCGACAAAAATATACTTTTAACAATTACAAAAGCCATTAACGGGGGTATGCAACTGCGAAGCAAGAAAACACTTATAGAACAATTTATTGAAAAAGTGAATATTGATACAAAGGTTGATGATGACTGGCGTAAATTTGTGTCGGAACAAAAAGAAAACGAAATTACCAAAATTATTACAGATGAAAAGCTTAAACCCGATGAAACACGAAAATTCATAGACAACTCATTCCGTGACGGTACGTTAAAGACAACCGGCACCGACATTGATAAAATACTCCCGCCTACTTCACGTTTTGGAAGCGGCGGAGGCAGAACAGCCAAAAAGCAAAACGTTATTGAAAAGCTATTATTGTTTTTTGAAAAATATCTTGGGTTGGGGTAGGAATAAAAACCCTCGCCGCAGAGCGGCGGCGTATTTTTGTTCTCCCGGAGAATTGCACTGCGGGTTTAATA
>BTID01000245.1:0-2004 GCA_036245275.1 Termitinemataceae bacterium | reverse complement strand
CTTTTTTACGCCGCCCCTCAACAACCAGCTCGTCATTTTCTGAATTGGTCTGCAAAAACTCATCGTCACTTATCATGCCTGAACTCTGTTGCGGAAAAACTAAAGCAAGCGGCGTTACGATCAACAAAATAATAAAAAAGTGCTTTTTGCGAAAGTTTTGCATATCATATACTAATTAAGAAAGCACATCTCCTACCATTGTCCGGCAATGAAACCCGCAGGTGTTTTTGCAAGCCTAACAGATTCTCCGCTTAATTCCAATACAAAAAAACCAACACTATGTGCATACGCCGCTACATCAGGATCAACAGTACCACCTGCGATTGCCCCAAGCAATTTTTTACCTTTACATTCAGCAGGTGGATATTTTTGAATTAACTCCATACGTTTTAGATGATGATCAACCTCTTTTTTCTTATCAAATTCGCGCTTTACTTCCACACCCATGACATACTCGCCATTTGAAAGGAGTATGTCTATATCAGTAAGAATATTGCTGTTTTCATCATACAAAGGGACACGCTGATACGCACGTTTTAAATTATATGGATAAGCATCAAATTTTTCCCATAATCTTGCGGCAATAAGTGTTTCAATAAGTTCACCCAACGATTCTCCTATTCCGCCAAGATTTTTCGACATTCTTTTTATCTGTTCGTCAGTTTTTTTCATCTGCTCAGATGTTTCTTTTATCTGCGCAGATGTTTCATCAACTTTTTTAGACATTTTTTCTATGCACTCTTCAGTTTTTTTCATCTGCTCGTCAGTTCTTTTCTGACTTTCACGATTTTCCATGAGTGCCGCCCAAACTTGTTCAAAAGTTAGGCCCATTTGTGGTTGTTGTATTGTGGTTTCCATATTTATGTCCTCCGTAAGGGCACCTCTAATATTTAGGATGCCCTTTACATCATACCACAGTTTCAAAGGCTATCGCAATAACTTTTCATCTCATCATTCCGAGAAAACTAAATCAGTATAAGAAATGGAAGTGTTTGCTTCGCTTATATTAATTTCATTTGTTGAGTGTTTTAAGGGTTGATGTTCAAATGTTCCATCAATATTATTCCAAAAGAAAATATAATAAGAACCGGTTCCAGTATAGTCTTCATCACCAAGTCCATTTTCTGCAAGTGTAGCCATTGTAGTAGCTTTTTTTAAAGTGAATGTCGCAGTTCCACCATTGATTGTTGTTTTTCCGGCACATGCACAATTTGCATTCTGCGCTATCTCATCAACAAGTGCAATTTGAACAGTACCTGTTATACCCGTAATACCGGTGACGGTTATTTTCTTACCACTAGATTCCTCATTTTCATCAGGTTTATCATCAGTTTTAACAGGACAAGCAAAAAATAAAAATGACAGCATTATTGCCGACATTAACTTTAGGAGTATTTTACTCCATTTTTTTGTAGTTTTCATAACTACCTCCAAAAAATATTTTTTTCAAGCAATGCTTGAATTTCCAATTTCAAAGAGTTTCATGCCTAATTTTCACAAAAACATTTCTTCCCCCACGCCGCGTAAAGACGCGTAGCGAAATCTTTTAAAAAGCTCAGATGTTCTTATGGCACATAACTCCCTGCACACAAACAAATGCTCGTGTAATATATAAAAAACACCCCTGCGCAAAGCACCATGGAGTGTTTAAAATATGAAAAAACAGTCTGTAAATTGATATTAAATTTTTGCCGCTTTTGGGGAGTGCCCACTTGACAAAAGGGTCTAAATGAGCATAATTAGATGTTGCTTGTTGCTATTTTAATCATATGTTCAGTGTATATGGTTTTTGTGGGGAGTGTCAAGAGGAATGTCCTCCTACCATTGTCCGGCAATGAAACCCGCAGGTGTTTTTGCGAGTCTAACAGATTCACCGCTTAATTCCAATACAAAAAAACCAACACTATGTGCATACGCCGCTACATCAGGATCAACAGTACCACCTGCGATTGCTCCAAGCAATTTTTTACCTTTACATTCAGCAGGTGGATATTTTTGAATTAA
>BTID01000244.1:0-2413 GCA_036245275.1 Termitinemataceae bacterium | reverse complement strand
GGTTCCAATTCGTAATATTTGTAAACACCGACACTTGCGCTCTCTCTTTTTGTCTGCACCACCGATGAGTCTACAACTACTTCTTTTCTGTACTGATTCCCGCTTTTTGTCCAGCGCCCTTCCAACAGGAACGTTTTGTCCATTTGTTTTGAGAAGTTTTTGTTTGCTCCGTTTATATTTTCACGATGTGATTTTGGGCGCACCCCGCCCGCTTGCGCGGCTCTGCTTTAGGTGCGCAAGCGCACAGCACATAACAGCGGGTCGGGCTATCGCTACAATCTTTTTTGTTTCACAAAAAAGTATTTCCGCTCTATCCCTTGCGCAAAGAGTGGCTATTTGTTACTTTGGTTTGTTAGGTGCTAAAAAAAGGCACACAGGCGCTTAGCCTGTGTGCCTTTGTGGTTAAGCTTTTTCTATAATTTTGTATTTTGCTTCTTATTGTTTATTATAAACTTCTCCCGAATCCCTTGTCATTTTGTTTCCGGTAATCGTTGCCTTCCAACTTTTTTTCAAATCAGTTGAATTAAATGTTACAACATTACCAACTAACGTATAAGTCCCCTTGTCTTGAACATTATTTGGCGAAAAAAGACAAAACTTATATGTTTTATCATCTACAAACATATAATACATTAAAGCCTCACCCCATTTTGTACCGGAAAGCGATAAATCACTAACCCCAGTAAACATAAAACTAGAATCCCAGTACCATAGTTTATCAATTTTTATCTTTGTGTTTTTTGTCAGCGTCTGTAAAATTGGCAAATCCTTGTCAGTTACAAGAAATACTCCAAAATACGGGCCTTGTTCATCAGCATTCAACTCTGCAATTATTGTGCCATCATTAATTTTCGTATTTTCATCAACTAAGCGTTTTTTTAAAGAAAAAAACACAAGTATAATTTTGTCTTTAGCATAATCTACGCCATTAATTTGATATCCTATTTCATATTCAATTTCCACAAAAGATTTAAGACCTGTAGAATTATCGTCATTATCAGAGTACCGTATAACCTTACCCTCACCCCAGTTTGAGACTAATCCTCTCTTATCAACTCCATTATATATGGAGCTATAAATGTGATTTTTTTGATTTACTTTTATACCTTTCTCTAGCTTAAAATCTTTTCCATAAACAACCAATAAATTGACAAAAACCAAAAACAGCATAACAATTTTCTTTTTCATAAAATACCTCCTATAAAATTATTTTTTAAAAATTTTAAACAGGCATCACATTCGGTGACGCCTGTTATTTTAATAAATATTTTCGTATTAATACGACATTGCGTAGTAGTTTAAATCTTTCATATTATGCGTTTGATTCATTCCAAAACCCCCTCTTGTCGACATTAAACCAACATTTCTACCGCCTTGCACTACCGCAGGACCTAATGCAGGTATAACCCACCCATAAGATGGTGCTACTGTTGCAATGTGTCCAGATTCTCCACTTGGGTTTTTCCATGTAACTTTCACATCAAAGCCCATGTTTGCTAAATTTTGCGCTTGTAACGCTGTTATTGGTGTTTGTGTATCTTTTAAAATATCACTCATATCATTTGCTCTTGTATTTCCTATTCCATCTGGCTTGACTAATTTCTTTGCTGCATCTTCTCCAAACAAAGCATCTGTTATTCTATAAGCCACCCGATTACACCATGTTTCTTCAGTCTGTCTTGGTGCCGGATTATATGGCTCACCTTTTTCTGTAGCTTCTGCTTTTAGTTTTGCTTGCATTGGATATGATGGGTATCCATACTGCACGTCAGCAGTTGTAGTTATTCCCATTGCTGTAGCCAAATTTATTAGGGAATTACTAACAATGCCCGCTGGGTACATATTTTGCTGTAAGTTTCCCATGCCAAATTGTCTTAACAAAGACTCATCAATAACTTTCTTATCATTTTCTTTTGTTAAATCAAAATTATCTGTTTTAACGCCATCTACTTCTACCGTTTTAAGCCCTGCATAATGCCAATCCGCCGGTTTACCAACTGAATGTGTTATCCCTGCGTCAACAAGCATCTTTCTTACTCTACTTTTTTCCGCTTCACTAGACTGGTCTATGTTAAGAATATTAAACAATCCCGTTTCTACCGTAGCTGCACCTACCGCTGTCGATGTATTTAGGCTTTTTGTATGCGAGCCATCTTTATTTATATAAAGTCCATCTTCATCTTTCAACCAACCATCGCCGTCATACTCTAAACCTTTGCTAGTGAGTTTCCAATAATCCGAGCTAGAATCATATTTGCCAAGCACCTTAGAAATATCAGTCATATCGCCGCTAGCAAGTGCTGTCTTAAATTCATTTACTTCGTCTAACATCACATTGCTAATAGCACTGGCACCGTAAATTTCGCTTAACGCATTCGCCGTCTGAATATGCCCAATTACAGCATTATTAGTT
>BTID01000243.1:0-2725 GCA_036245275.1 Termitinemataceae bacterium | reverse complement strand
CCGTAAAGAACA
This sequence comes from Termitinemataceae bacterium, assembly GCA_036245275.1. Taxonomy (GTDB): domain Bacteria; phylum Spirochaetota; class Spirochaetia; order Treponematales; family Breznakiellaceae; genus BTID01. The sequence goes on along the minus strand of BTID01000243.1, from coordinate 2,713 downwards.
ACTTTTTGAATGCCGCCGTGTTTTTCAAAAATTACATTCATTGTTTGCAGTGTATAATCAGACAGTCCGTACATCATTGCATATCCGCCGCTTTTGTCCAGTTTTTTGCGTCAAAAATATTGTCTTTGACATAATAATCTTGATTAGCTTTAAGAGCAAATTTTGTTTCTTTTGAATCGCCCCTGTGAACAGAGCCTGAAATTGCAATGTAAAGAGGCTCTTTTTTTGCTTCCATGTTTATGGCTTCATTTGTAAAAGGATTTACAGGATTATCAATAATATCCTGCAGCGCAATTGAGGGAACATCCGCATTAGTCATAAAAGTATTATCGGTTTTTAACGTGCCTTTTGCGTTAAAATCTTTTACAAAAAGAAGCGGATTTAGATTATCCAATGCAAACGGTAATCCAATATCATTTACATAATTTTCTTGTGAACCATGGTCGGCTACAATAATTATGCGGGTATTATCATAAACATTATTGTCTTTTAAAAATTGCAGCCACTGTCCTAAACGAAGAAGCGATGCTGCATTTACATGGTATGCAGGTTCCATTTTGTATTTACTTGTCCCATAATTTGTAACAGAAGATGCAGGCCTATATTCAGGTGCTTGTAATAAAGCATTTTCGTGCGTTGTGTTATTCACCATTATGAGCGCAGTGTCTTTATTTTTTTCTTCTATGCCTGTGAGTTTCGGTAAATAATCAAGTACCGAATAGGCATCAAGCATCAGGCGTATTCGTTGCCCGCTGTCAGGTGTAAGCCAATCACCTTTATAATAAATACCACGCCTTATAGGCGGCGGCATAATTTTAAAAATACTGTAAATAAAAAGATTTCTTTTTATTGTTTCGCTTACAGATTGAAAAGGAAATTTATTCTCTTTTATCCACATATCTGTATAAACAGAATCAGTTATACACGCATGAACAGATGGGTAATCATTATAGATGCGCAGATCTTCCTTAAAACTATAATTTGGATAAGGCGGGTCGGTTACAGTTACGGCAAACCCGGCTTCAGAAAAAATGCGAGGCATCATCAACAAAGCTTCGTTGTGTTTTATTACCGATGCCACATTATCCCGTTTTGCCATTCCCTCCGGTGTGTAGTCATATCCGCCGAATATAGGCGGGGCGCCAACTCTGGTATAGCCGTTAAACGAAACAGTATTAGGATAATATGTAAATCCTGAATATGCGTCTTTTAATTGCGGTAACTCCTGCAAAATATACGGAACAAATGCGCTATGTCCTCTATCAAGCATTATAACTACAATATTTCTTCCTGTTTTTGATAAATTAAATACAGGTTCTATTTTTGTAATTTTTTTATCGTTATCATGATCATAATGAAAATCACTTTGATTGTTATATGCTTTATTTATGGATATTATATTGTATGTTGAAAAAACGGTAATGGAAAATAATGCCAGCATAGAAATAAGTTTAAAGAAGGTATTTTGTTTTACAAACAGAAAAGTCAAAACTAAAAGTGCTACAAAGAGTGCAAGACAAGTTAGTGTTTCCGCAGTGCTAGATGAAACGCCGGCTGAAAAAATAAGCTCAATTGATATAAGTCCATAGTAACCCGGAAATAAAAAAACATTTAGCAATGAATAGATAGCTGCAACAAAAGCAAATATTGAGAGCATTATTTTAATGTGTCTGTTAAACAAGAAATACAAACACAGCGGCCAAAAAATAAAAAAACCTGCAGCCTTCATTGTCGTGTAAAAAATAAAAAATAAAGGTGTTGTATAATTATCTATATATGAAAATTCTTGTGGCGAAGAAACTATCAGCATTGAAGGAATGAATATGCCGGCAATAACAAACAATGTGCCAAATGAAAAAATAAAAAGAGGAAATAAATTACTTGATTCCAACGATTGCCGCATTTTTCTTAATAGACTCTTTAGGTATATAAGCACCCATGGTAAAATTCCAATGATTGCAAAAACAAAAGAGAGAGTTGTTTTTAATGCTTTATCACCTCTAAAAATCGTTACTAGAAAAACTGAAAATGCAAAACAAGCACTTGTAATAATCATATACAAAATAATTTTTTTATGACAAAACTTACTCTTAGAATAAATATTTTTTATAAGACTAAATATGTTATTCATTGTCCAATATACAACAAGACCTGAGGGCGAATCGTACAATAGCACTAAAAAAACAGCAGCCATAGCGTAAAGTCTTATCTTATCTTTTTGGTTTAAGCCCTTAGTATAAAACATACTGGAAACTAAGTTTATTAAGGTCATTAAAATCGGCAGCAGGTTTAGTTTTAAGATTCCTATATCCAGTAAAGCGTCAGGGGCACCTAGGTCCTTTATAAATAAAAAAGCAGCACCTTTAAGTGATTGTAAATGAGAAAGATATAAGTACGCTGCAATAAAAAACGGGATCTGAAATAGCACCCCGAAAGTACTTCGCATTGCATGGATTGGGTGGTAATGGTTTTGCCTGTAAAAAGTGGAGAGTATCATATACTGTTTATCCCCTTTATACGCAGACTTTATTTTATCTATACCCGGCTTTAAGTCTTTTTCGATTTTGCTCTGTATTTGTTGCCAATGTTCTGCAACCATATAAATCGGTAAGCATAGCACACTAATCACACCGCTTACTGCAAAAATTGAAATACCGGCTTCTTTAAATATTTTTTGAGTAAACACAAAAACAAATTCAATTATTTGTGTTAT
>BTID01000242.1:0-3240 GCA_036245275.1 Termitinemataceae bacterium | reverse complement strand
CAAGGGGCCTGAAAACATGGCGTTTATCCGAAAAATAGCGTTGACGCTTGCGCGCTCGGACAAGGAATCGAAAAGCAGCATGGTAGGCCGCTTAAAACAAATGGGTTGGGATAATGACTACCTTGAGAAAATGCTTTTTGACTCAGGTTTTGGTGCGAATTCCGCTGCCGGATAATACGCTCGCCCTGCATGTTTTGTGAGTGCATGGCGAAGCGTTTCGAGATACCCTTGCAGACATTCATTTTGGCACATATACAGTCCGACAAGCCGACCGGTTGCATCGTCAATGAAGCCATGCAAGGCTTGACGCACCCCCATACAAAACCAATCGAACTGAGTTGCATCGGCTTGAAGCAACTCTCCAAACTGACTGCGGCGCTTACGCCGATTGAATTTTTTCCCGCCGTTTGAATGTGTTTTTTTTGAGACGATTCCTGCACTCTTTAAAATTGTCGAAAGCGTTGTATATCCAATTTTGATATTTTCCCGCTCCAACAACAACTCCCGAAAATACGTGAAATTTGTATCAAAATACGCATCGCTCTTTTTTAGCTTTATAATGCGTTCGCGTAATTCGTCATCTCTGTAGTTAGCAGGATGCCGCCCCGAATTTCCGTGAACCACAGCCCCGTCGCCATGTTCACAAACCGCCTTTTTTAGCCTCTTTACATGCCTTGTTGATATGCCAAGCCGCCTTGCTACATACACCACTGTGTACACTCCGTCTATGGCTCCTTTTATCAAAGTAAGCAGCCCTATTTCCTTGTCGTTCATAATGTATTTCATACTCCTAATTTTACACGAGGGGGTGACATTTTCCCTCGATATTCTTAAGGGTGACATTATCACGCGTGAATCACAATAATATAAAAATCTCTTGACAATGTGCCATAAATATGGCACGGTAAATTATGGATAAAGAAAATTGTATAATATATGAAGGTCAATATTTTACAATTGAATGGTATTATAACCAAAAAAGTAATAGTCAGGCTTATGACTATTTTTTAAACATTTCACCGGAACAAAAGAGGAAATTTTTGGTTTTGGTTAAGAAAATGGTGGATTTTGGTAAAATTTATGATAAAACAAAATTCACCTATGAGGGGGATAAGATTTATGCTTTTAAACCCCAGCCGGATAGGTATTTATCATGTTTTACCAAGGATAAGAAAATAATTATAACTAATGCCTTTTGGAAAAAAACGCAAAAAATACCACCAAATGAAAAAATATTGGCTGTAAAATATATGAACGATTATTTTTCACGAAACACAGGAGACAATTAATTATGGAAACCACATTTGATAAATTCATTACCAACGATCCAAAAGAAAATGAACTTTTTACAAAAGAGTATAATGATTTTTTATTATCGGAGTTTGTATTACAAAAGATGGAAGAAGAAAATATTTCCATAAGAGCATTGGCAAGGAGTGCCGGTGTATCACCTACGATAATACAAAAAATGAGGAGTAAAAACTCAGAAAAAATAACGTACCGGACATTTTCTAATGTATTAAATACATTGGGTTACAAAATTAGTATAGAAAAAATTAATGTATAATAAGATTGGAATGTGATAGCCTATTCGTAAGTGGGCACAAAAACGCCGCCTAACACACGGTTTCTGCTTCGCCTAAGAACGCGCGCTTGGTGCTACAAACACCGTGTGTGAAGCCTAAAATTTCTCTAAACGCCCTGTATATATATCAATATACCATTTTTATCGGCTTTTGTCAACCTTTTTTTTAGTGTATCAAACTACTGTATCAAAAAAAATTAAAACTTAGTTGATATGTTACGCATAACGTGATATATTAACAATATGAAAAATAATAAATTACAAATTGAAAATGCCAAAAGGCAAAAAGCATTTCGTAATCGGATGCAGGAAAACGGCTATCGTCTCAAAAGAGTTTGGGTTAAGCCTATTCCTGCATCAGATAATATTCTTACAAAACAAGTTTTTTCTTTGAGATTAACAGAGCTTACAAAATGTTTTTCACCTGAAAGACGCAGTAATCTTTATCACTCATTACTAGAAATTGCAGAAGCTTTAGCAAAACCTGAAACTTAAAAAGCGGCTAATAATTTTTAAGTTTCAGAAAGGGAGGAAAATATTATTTTTATTGTTCAATAAGGAGACGTACACTATGAACAATCTTAAAGATTCTCTTTCTTTAGAGCAGGCAGCTTATGTTTTTGACATAACTACTTATACTCTTATAACTCTTACAAAAGACGGTATTATTCCATCCAAAAAAGACAAATCCGGATATTTATTTTTTTCCGTAAAAGATATACTTGCATGGTTAAGTAGCAAAGAGGGGGCGTGTAAAAATGCCGCTGCTTGATTTTGATAAAACGCTTAATGCTGTCAAAAATTTTGAACTGCCTATAAATTTTACAATAAATACGGATACTGTAAAATACCTTAGAGCCTATTGTGCGGCACAATTTCCATTAACAATTAAAACGTTACAAATCATTGATAAAGATTATACTGCACCAAAAAGGTCAAAAGGATATTGTTTATCGAAGGTTAAGAACAAGAAACTCGGTTTTGTATATTATGTAAGATACTCAGAAGCGGGAAAAATTATACCAACAAGATATTGCACACATACAAACGATCTTGAAGAAGCAGAAATTTTTGCTGTTAAAAACAGAGAACAGCTTATTAAAAAATATAATGCGGGTAAAAGAGTGAGAGAACAAAACGATACAACTTATAATATTTTATCATCATATTATGAAAAAAACTCTATCTACATGCAAATTGACACAAATCGCGGACGAATTTTTTGCGATGAGCGAAGAAGGCGATATTGTAACATAATAAACAAGAGTTTTATACCTTTTTTAAAAAGAGAAAATATTCGTAATTTTAATGAGATTGATAATGCAACAATAACAAAATATCAAAATTATTTATTATCCTGCAAAAAAAAACCGCAGACCGTGAATAACAATATTACAAGTATATCATCGGCTTTTAGAACATTATCTAGCATTGGTGAAATAAAACAAAATCCGTTTAACAATATTGTTTTATTAAAAGTCCGAAATGAGAACAGAAAGCTCACAGGATGTTATGAAGTAGATGCAATAAAAGGAGGAATGATAAAAAGTTAACTAGGGGTCGGTAAATGTGGTAGAATTATCTGAGGAATCGGATAAGAGAAAGGCTATAGTTCGTCATTTTTATTGGTCTGCGAGACCGGAAAGGAGAATGGA
>BTID01000241.1:0-3367 GCA_036245275.1 Termitinemataceae bacterium | reverse complement strand
GCACTTGAAGGAAGAACAGCCAGAGGAATAAGCGCATGATGATCATGTAAATCATCAGAATTAAAAAGTCTTTTATTATTTATGCTTATTGCAGTTTCCAAAACGCCTAAAGATTGAAGAGGATATGCAGTTTTTAACTTATTAAAAATTCCGCTTACAAGCTCTATATTTTCATCACTCATAACAGTTGATGGAGTGCGCGGATATGAAAGACATTTTTGTTTTTCATATAAGCTTTGAGCAATATTCAATGTCAGATCAGGCGAGTATGAAAAAGCTTTATGTGCTTCTTTTTGTAATCCTGTAAGATTGAATAACTGCGGAGGCGGTACGATATGTTTTTCTTTTTTTTAATGAAATGACCTTACCTGTATTCGGTATCTTGCATGAAGAAATAACTTGTTTTACTAATACGGAATTTTCAGAAAAACGTGTAGGAAATTCTTGTGTTTCACTATGTATAAGTTTTAGCGAAAAATAATTATCAGCTTTTAGAGTTGCGATAATTTCAAGATATTTATCTTTAACAAAATGGGCTATCCTAGTTTCACGATCATAGATCGCGCTAAGAACAGCGGTCTGCACTCTGCCGACAGTAAGAAGTGAGCCGCAGCTTAATGTAATAAAGCGCGTAAGATTCATACCGATCAACCAATCAGCGTGTTGTCTTGCATAGCCTTGTTTTTTGTACGCTTCATATTCCGATAAAGGCTTTGCATTTTTAATTCCGGTAAGGATTACATCACGGGTTAGTGCTTCCGACACCCAAAACCGCCGCGCGTTTGCATAAGCGGAAAAACCGACAAAGGCAAGTATTTCCGCTCCGATTAACTCGCCTTCACGTTCGGCATCAGTAGCCAACAAAAGCGGTTCACCTTTATGGGCATCAAAACACTTTTTAATAACTGCAAGTCCAGATTTTGTATTTTCAATAACTTTGTATTTTATGTTATTAGGAATGATCGGCAAGTGGGCGAGTTCCCATTTTTTATAAATGGCATTGTAATCCTGCGGTTCGTATTGTTCCAATAAATGTCCAACGGCATGAACAATACAATAGTGATCATTTTCAAAGCACCCGGATTTCTTTGTGCAGCCTAATGCGCCTGCGAAGGCGGCAGCTACAGATGGTTTTTCAGTTAGTATAATCATATAGTAAGAATTGACTGCAAAGTAGATTTAATCAACGGTAGAGGAAATTCATATAGCCCGCCGTAGGCAAGATAAAGGGTGTCATACAGTCAGTGTAATTCGTTATATGGTATAGAGTTATGTGTCATACATTTTTGTTTGTGTATGACAAAGGTTTGATAACTTATTGTTATGTATAGATTTATATGTCATACACTGTGCATAGTGCCGGTTTATGCTTTTACAGTAAATCTTTGAAAATTTATTTTAAGAATAATCTGTTTTTTCTTTGAAAGTTGAAAAAAGTTTGTACTTTTGGTCTTGTTTTACTAATTCCGCAATAGCCATATAATTTATTTTCCCTCTTCGTAGAAGAATACGGTCTAGGCGGTAATAAAAAATATCTGAATACTTGTATGCGCTTTTATAATGTTCGTTTAAGAAAGCCGCCGCGCGTCTTGTTTTATCTACACGGGAAGCAAACTGTTTGAATATAATTTTTACAGGCTGCGATAAACAATTGAGAGAAGTTAGTACACTATTCTTAACAGGCGCAATATTGCGAATAAGATATACACGTCTGTGTTTTGGAAAAGTGAAGTAGAGAAAGATTGCAGAATCAACGGCATAAGTTAAATATGTAGTTTGTGTTTCTTTTTCATATTCTTTATGTATGAATTGTCCGTCAGCATAAAGAGAGAAAATATTATTTTCAGGAGGAATTGAAATTGTTAGTTGATTGTTATTCATTATGTTGTATACTTATTTTTGTATATATCTAATTTATATTCAATAGATTTTGTACACATACAGTTTGTATAAAAAACAGGAAAACAATTTGTCAAACAAAAAGGGAAACAAATTATATCACTCTGAATATCATGGAACGCCGCATAAGGAAATCAAAATAAATAAAGAGTGTATCAAAGTAAAAACACAAATGAATATAAAATCAATAACATGAAAATCGAAAGAGAAATGAAAATGTCAAAGAAAGAATTGCAGATATTAAATGAAATAAAAAAAGCATTTCCTGATTTTACAGGAATGGAAGCGGAAGCGGCAGTTTTGTTACTTAAAGAAAGGGCAAATGTACTCAAGATGAATTTTGATGAGTATATAAAAAAATATCATCCGGCTGGATTTGCGGTGCATGATGACAGTGATGTAGCGGCTCGGGGTTATGTTCAGTTTTCAGGCAGAGATGCCGCCGCCATAATTAAAGCCGGAAAAGCAGCAGACTTTTCAACGTTTGTTCATGAAACCACTCATATTTTTCGCCGTCAACTTGAAGGCAATTTAAAATACAAAGCGGAAAAAGCTTTTGCTGTGCAAGATGGAAAATGGACAGTAGAACAGGAGGAAGTCTTTGCGCGAGGTGCGGAGGAATTTATAAGAACCCGAATTGAACAAAATATTGACAAACACGAAGTGTTCTCAAAGTGCAGTGAGTTTGTTCAAAATGTTTACAACGGATTGGGTGCGCTTATTGATCTTACACCTGAGATGGAAGAAGTCTATCAAGAAATGTTTTTTGGAAGTGATGATCAAAGTGCAAATATTGAAATAGATCATGGCAGGAAAAAAACCTACCTATTAGGTTTAGCAGATGAGACTTTTAAGCAATATACAGAAACAATAGCAGCATCTTCAGATGAGGAAGCTTTTGAGAAGGCGAGAAATCATATCAATAGTCTTGTCAATAAATCGGTATATAATTTTGATGAATATTTTGAAGAAACCGGCGTTACTCGTAGTTTATTAAACGAAACAGAAAAACATGCTTATGATGAGCCGTTAATTTTGTATCAGAGTAATATTGAACAATCGTTATTTGATTTTGATGAAATTGCCAATCAGAATAATGTAAAAGAAAAAATACCGAAACAAAAGAAAGCTAAGAATGATACAAGTATTTTAGAGAAAATAAAAGAACGAAATTCATTACCTGAAACCGAACAGCTTATTTATGACTTAGCTCATTGTTCTAATTATTATAGTGTGGTTGACCGTAAATCTCTTTTGTCTGATGACATTGTTTATTCTATCGCAGGAACAGAGGAAGGAAAAAGTATAAATGTAACTAAAGATGAATATGGCTTTTACATTGTATCCGTCAATTCTTACCATCATCAAATTTTACATTCCACGGCAAGAGAGCGTCCCAATCAGCGTTAGTTATAGCAGTTGGAGCCTTATTAAAAAGATAAGTTAAATATGCGGCAGGGTCAACATC
>BTID01000240.1:0-3373 GCA_036245275.1 Termitinemataceae bacterium | reverse complement strand
GCATGGCAGTAGAAGCTATGGATATTAAAACGGCGTATGTCGAGAATGTTCCCGAAAATGCCGATTGCGAAAAGGCAATACGCGACTTGATCGATTTAGGGTGTAATGTGATATACACAAACAGTTTTGGTTTTATGGACTGGACACTAAAAGTTGCAGCAGATTTCCCGAACGTTTATTTTGGTCATTGCTCAGGCTACAAACGTGCGGAGAATGTTTCAACTTACTTCGGTAGAATTTTTGAGGCACGCTACCTTGCAGGTATTGCAGCCGGTTATAAAACAGCGTCTAACAAGATCGGCTATGTTGCCGCTATGCCGATTCCGGAAGTAATACGCGGTATTAACGCGTTCACCCTAGGTGTGCAGTCTGTAAATCCCGAAGCAACAGTCGAAGTTATTTGGACAAACACTTGGTATGATCCGTCTGTTGAAAAACAAGGTGCCTTGGAACTTTTGAATAATGGTTGTGATGTGATAGCTCAACATCAAGATACAAGCGCACCGCAAATTGCGGCCGCAGAAAAAGGTGCCTTTGCTATAGGTTACAATGTTCCAACTCCAACAGCCGCACCCGCAGCTTATCTAACCGCACCGCTGTTTCACTGGGAAGTATTCTACACAGATGATGTAAAACGTGTGCTTGATGGCACTTGGGAATCCCGCGCATACTGGGAAGGTTTTAGTAACGGCACCGTAACACTCGATACATTAACAGCTAACAACGATCCGCGTGCATCCACTACAATCGAGTCTGTGCAATCTCAAATTATTGCAGGTACATTTTCTCCATTCAAAGGCCCGATTGCAGACCAAAATGGAGAGCTTAAAGTTGCAGAAGGTTCATCTTTGAGTGACGATGAGATCTGGAATCTTTCTTGGTTTGTTAAGGGAGTTATCGGAACAATTCCGCAGTAAGAGTGGAGAAGGTCTATTTGAATTGGTTCAAAATAAGCTACGGCGTCCTTGCCGTAGCTGGATACAACATACAATTATGCAATTCGATTACCTTGAAAATTTATAAGGTTTTTGGTAAAATTCTCAAATGGATATGACAAAAGAACGTGTGCGTGAACTAAAACACCAAGATATAGGAGCATTTTTACATGAAAACAAAACAAATTATGCTTGCCTACAAACAATTCTTGAAAATTTAGGAAGATTACCGGCTAGTTTTGACGGAAATTGGCTCATAGAGTTGCTTGATAGTGAGAATTGCGGTATTCGGCTTCTTGCAGTAAAAAATCTTGGAAAACTAAAAAACGACAATTTGCTTGTTCTTTTTGAAAAAGTAGCAAATACTGATTCTGATACAAATGTACGCCGTGAAGCGGTTTCGGCAATTGGACGTTTGCGAAAACCTAATTCAAAAAAAATTCTGTTTGATAAACTAAAAGATGCTGATCCAAAAGTTGTCTGTCAAGCTATTAGAGGGCTTCTAGTTTTCAAAGGTGACTTAGAAGTTGACAAACAATTAAAACAACTTATAGATCATCAAAATGAAATGGTGCATCAAGTTATTCGCAAAGAATATTTTGCAAAGAAAAAATATGATAATATACAAAATCATACAGAAAGTTATGATTACTTAAAAAATGTTATTGTCCATGGCGATACTATTGAAACAATGAAATTATTAAAAGACGAAAGTGTTCATCTTACGTTTACATCACCACCGTATTACAATGCACGGGATTATTCGATTTACCCATCATATAAATGTTATCTTGAATTTTTAAGTAATGTATTTAAGGAAGTGTATAAGGCAGCATAATATGGTTGTTGAAAAATTTACTGATAATGACCGGAAATTAGTTCTCGCAGAATTGGAGCGTATTCAAAAAACAAAATTAACCCAAATGAAACCGTCAAGGAAATTGTTTGTCGATGAGAACGGTTTACCATTTTTGATTTTTGGCGGCAAAGAAGACTGGCATGGAATAACAAAAAATGGATTAGATGAATTGCAAGAATGCAAGAAAGAAGGGGCATTTGTTGTAGTAAAAAAATTTCGGACAAAACTTGACATAAATATTGGTTCACTTTCTGTTTTTCATTCTAATCTTGATAAGCTCTCTAAGACAAAAACCGGCACTTTGCAGTTTCACTGTGTTGGAACTGAAGATGGGTTGTTCATTGAAGAAATTCCTGAATTATATTGTAATAAGATAGCAGAAGTTTTATTCCCTAATCACAAAAAAGACATGAATCGTTTAGAGGAGATTTCTAAAATAATAAATATAGAAGTTCATGATAAAATGCCTCTAACTCATTCTGATATACAGGCAAAGCTACTTTTGATTGGTAGCTATTTGAATTATCGGACATATACACCTGATAAAAATAAGGAAAGTATTTACGGTGTGCTTGGTGATCTTTGTTCTGAAAAAGAAATTCCAAAAGATAGTATCCCTGCAATGAGTGTAGATACTGTTAAATATGTCGATGTAATCTGGTTTGATGAAGAAGGTTACCCCACCCATGCTTTTGAAGTTGAACATACAACAGATATTACAAAGGGATTACTGCGTCTTTATCAAATTCATAAGTTAAAAATTCGGCTATACATTATTGCTGAAGAAGAAAACAAGGGTAAATTTGAAAGAGAAATACTAAAAAGTCCCTTTCATAAAATAAAACAAGATTATGTATTCAAAAATTATCAAGAATTAGATGAATTCTTTGAAAGTGTGAAAAACTTTGCACAAATACAAGAAAATTTTTTACAAAAGGCGGCAATATGAAAGCGAGTAATAAGTATCCCAAAATTTTTACTACCGGTGCATTTTTATCACCATTGAAAACGGAAAACGCTGATGGTAATGAGAAATGGGTTTGGACGGTTTCTGAATTCATTGATGACAGTTTTCTCAATGGTGAAGTTTATAATCCTCTTGTAGCTTCTGATTCTAATGATGAATTAATAATGAAGCGCGATTAACTGTGAAGTAAAACTCATGGGACAAGGAAATCCCGAGAGTGCAGATGCTATTTTTGCAAGACATTCAGATGTATTTGTTGCAGATAAGCTTTCAGATCAAAATAAAAAACAAGCTGAACGATTAAAAGTTAATGGGGTAGAATTCCATTCAAAAAACGGATACACTTTAAAAAAGGCGCTGGCGGTTTTAAGTATTCCACATAAAGACTTTACAGGAAATTTAGATGAAAAAATCAATGAAATATTTCTGGAATTATTTGTTGAATAACGGTAATGAGTCACCCTCGTGCATCCGTGTGCATTGCTACGACGACGGGCAACATCGTTTAAAAACGTCTGTGAACCCATCACGAAGGGAAGTATAACAAATGCCGGCGCAGCCATACATTGAGATGAGGCATATTACAAAACGTTTTTGCGGCGTTTTGGCAAA
>BTID01000239.1:0-3939 GCA_036245275.1 Termitinemataceae bacterium | reverse complement strand
TAAAAAAGCTGTGTCTGACAAACGAATAAAAGGCGAACGGAGTAAAGCAGCATAAGCAATGCTGTCATTGGGATACACAATCAACCTGAGTATATTTAAAAGGTCATTTACCGGAGCATCATAAAAAAGGCCATAAGGTGTTTCTGCGTTATAAGGCACGCCGATATTTTTGAATTGTTTTTCAAATGATTTTTGGTGAGTGCGTGTCCGCTGCAATATGGCAAAATCGCTATAGCGGCATTCGCGTAAGATAATAGTATCTTTTATGCGTTCACGAACTTTTGTTTTATCAATTTCAACCATACTGTGTATTTTTTTTGCTATAAAAATCGCTTCAATATCAGATGCGGTAGGGCTAAAAGGATCGTTGGGTATTTGATCTTCTTCAATAAAATAAAACTGTATAGGCAATTCATCAATATTCTGCGTGCGGGACTTTTCATTAAAATGAAGGTCGGTATACACGGCTTCGTAGGGTGTATTTTTATCTTTTGGCAAAAACACATTGTGAAAAATAAAATTAAACGCATCTATTAATTTAGGAGCAGAACGGTAATTAAATCCAAGGTTAAGGTTATTTGAAATACTATCAGATAAAGAACGAAAAACAGAGACATCAGCACCGCGAAAACGGTAGATAGACTGTTTTTCGTCTCCTACAAAAAACAATTTTCCGTCAATTAATTCATCTACCGTGGGAATTGTTTTTGCAGTCCGTTCTAATTTTTCGGAAAGTAAAAATAAAATATCTTTTTGTAAACTGTTATTGTCTTGAAATTCATCGCACATGATAGCGGTAAATTGCTTCTTATACATATCTCGAATATCGGTATGATGGGTGAGTGCTTCTAATGCAAGAGCGGAAACGTCACTAAAAGTTAAAATACCGGCGGCACGCTTTTGTGCATTAAAGGCATCTCGAAATTCTGCTATAAGGGCAAAAATGTCTTTAACGGTATCTAGTTGAAAAAAAGTGTTGGCAATCGAAAGTAGAATAGTGTAGATAAGTTTTAAGTTTACAATTTTGGGACGAATATTGCGTAATTCATCATCATCTTTGGGTAGAGAACTCGGCATACTGTAGTCTGTATATTTTTTGATAGCACTAATACAATCTTGCATAATATTTTTGTCGATTGATTTTAAATCAATTCCATCAAGATGATTTTTTATGTAGACTGCTTGTGTTTTTATATAGCCTTGAGAATCAATGCGTTTTACACGGGTAAGTGTTTCCTGAATATCAGCAATTGTTTGATATTCTAATGTCAAATATCTTTTCCATTGAGTTTCAAGTTCATTTTTCTGTTTGTTAAAAAAAGAATTTTCGTGTTCGCACGTATAATCCGCATTTCTACAGAGAGAATAATTGTTATCCAAGACAGAATCTGCAAATAACTCCTTGGTAACGGTAGAAATGGTGTGCTCGCTTATAATTTGTTGTAATGCCTTATTTTCACGATGCGCCAGAACAAAAGGTAAAGCGGTATTTACAGCAAGCTCTTTGACGCCTTCGTTATCAACGGTAAAATCGCTTGGTATGCCAAAACGAGGAGATGCAATGCGGGCAATTTGTGCACAAAACGAATCAAATGTTTTAATATTTGCTTTATTAAAATTGCGTATTGCGGCACAGGCATTTTCATTTTCTGAATGTGCATATAAGGTTTGATAAATGCGGCTGTACATTTCATTTACCGCTTTATCGGTAAATGTCATGGTAAGAATATTGTCTACGGATAATCCGTGCTTCAAAATTAAATACGCATATCGATTTGCCAGCACTTTTGTCTTTCCGGAACCGGCACCTGCAGTAACAACCGCAGTTTTTTCGGTGATAATTGCCGCACTCTGACAGGCGTCAAATTCTTGTTTAGGATCTAGTGCTAAAAGTATTTCTGCATCAGTCATTTTCATATTCCATTAAGTTAAGCATAAAACAGCTTCGGCAAATGTTTTGGTAAGGACACTGTATGCATTTTTTATGTTCAACATATTCAGTCCCAAAATCCATGGCAAGCACACCATCTTGAAACGCATCAATATAAATATCTAAAGTATCAAGTGTTTCTTGATACTCTTTTCTGGTAAAGGACGGTTTTTTAGGATCTCTAAGTATTTTGGGAAAAATGACAACTGATTTTCTCTCCATTAGATTCATAAATATGCCCTTAGTAACTTCTTTCGATTTTAAGTGCTCATACAACTTCACGTACATTGCCATTTGAAAATCTTCAAGAAATGCCTGACCATTTGGCCCTTTACCGTTTTTATTGGCTTTGCACGATGTAATAGTAGGTGTCGTTGCTGTTTTATAGTCAATGATAGCAATTTCACTGTCAGGACTTATCGAAACACGATCTATTTTTCCGGTTAGAATTAAATCTTTCATAGCATAGGTAATTTTAGTTTCTGTTGCTGCTACGCTATATTTGTCAAAATAAGCTATTTCCGCATCAAGATACCGCGTGAGTAATTTGTTTGTCTGCCGTATTAAAGGTTCTTTGAACGGTTCTATCAATGCACTTTCATAGTTTTTAGGATTACAAAAGTAATCGGCTGTTAATTTTTTTATTGCTGTCCTATAATTTACAATATCTTCTTTTTTAAAACATGATATCGTGCTAAAAAAACTGTTTAGTATATCGTGATAAATAATACCTTTAGAATCATCGTCTAAAAGTGTTGCTTCGGCTTCCGGTTTCTTTAATCGTAAAACTTCTTCATACAGCCAAACTTTATGGCATCTAAAATATTTATTGAGGGAAGTTGCATACACATTTACTTTTCCGTCATCTTTGTTATTTTTTGCAAATAAACTTGCGGTGTCATATCAGGTTTTACCGGCGTGTGAGAGGAGTTTTGTTTTGATACGGCAATAGTCTTATACCAAGTATCGAATCCCTTTTTTTGCACCTTAAAGAGCGCAGCAGGAAACGGTTTGTTCTCTGCCCAAAATAAAGCTTCTCCATTATACTGATCCTTTTTTGGAACAGTAGGTTCTAGTTTTGTAAAAACGCTGCTCGGTATAGGCCAGCCGCTAAAGGTATGTTTTGCGCAACTGGCATAAAAATTATCATCTCCATTGACACTCTCTTGCACCGATGCTTTATACGCATATAAAAAATCTTCCCCGGCGGCAACATCTTCAAGGCCAAGTTGTGTGCGCTTATCGGGATTTAAAAATTTGAGAGGTTGATACAAAACGCTCGACGATGATTGCGTTACATTCATGATAAAGTGACACTTAAACGGTGCGGCTGCGGCAACACGGTAGTCAAACACATTGACACCCTTTTCACTTTCGCGTGGAACGTATTTTTTCTTTTTAAGCAGCATGATAAAAAAAGTAAACGGCCTATCAGGAGTTAAAAACGGGAATTTTTTTTCAATAGAAACTAAATTGTTAAGTTCTTCAAGGCAACGTGAAATAATCATATCGGATTCTGATACTATGTTGTATTCAAAATCAGCATTAACCGATGTGTCGGGATCGGTTAAAAAATTCTTTCTAAAATCGAATACCCATTTTTTTAAATCAGCAAATGTTTTGGTTCGAGTTATATTGAACATGGCACGTTTTAATTTTAAATAATACGAGGCAAGATCAGATGGCCCGCTTACTTGCAGTGTTTTTTCCCAAATATCAATAAAGCGGGCATCTTCAAAATAACCTGAAACACAGTGATTATTGATACCGAATTCAATCAAAGCCTTATTAGTTTGCATTCTCCGCCACGGTATTTTCTCGTTAAGCAGCAATGTTTTAAGCGCTATAAACGTGCAATTACTCTGCACACATTCATTGATCAGTGTAAACAGACGTCCGCTCCCATAAGATGCAAGCGCTTTGCCTGTATGGATATGAAGCGGAATATCGTAAAGACGCGCCTCTTTCGTTATATAGGGCAAAATATTGTCAATGTCGGGAATATTTAT
>BTID01000238.1:0-4154 GCA_036245275.1 Termitinemataceae bacterium | reverse complement strand
ATGCAATAACTGAGAATGCAATAATAGAAGCTAGCGAAATATTAAAAAATGATTTTGCAAGAGAGAAAACAACATTCCACTTTGATGACAAAAAATATGAGCCATGGCTAAACCCTGATCAAGACGGCGGCACCGGAATAAAGTTAGGTGTAATTAAGCATGTAAAAATTTTAGAAGGCATCTCCTGCATCGAAGTACAATCAAAGGCAAAAATGCATGTAGGTGATTCTATCCGCTTGCATAAAACAGACGACAGTGCGCGCAAATCGTTTAAGGTAAAAGAGCTTGAGTACAAAAAAGACTTTATCTTCATTACGGTACTAACTACAGAAGATTTTATTTTTAGGAGTGGTGACACAATTTACATAATACAGACAAAAGAGCAAAGCCGCCGCTACCCTAGCCTTCTTGCACGAAATGCCTCATTTAGCACATTAAAGCCCGGCTATGACAAGGCGCCTGTAATTAGGATAAGGCAACTTGAAACGCAGGAGAGGGCACATAAGAGAGCATCTAAGGTTTTTCCAAAGGGAGTATATGTTTCAATTTCCAATATAACGGATATGTATATCGTGCAGTCTATGCGGCCGGTTGCACTCATTGTCCAATGCGGACTTTGGAACCTTCGAAAAATTGCAAACGGGAAAAATATGCCGTTCAAAAATGAAGATACCATTATCTCACTTGATCCGTTTTTCCCTGAATCAGTTTCAAAAGAAATTGGGCAGTTGCTAGACAAATTAGTATTTTTTGGCTACAATCGTTTTATCGTAAATAATTTAGGACAGATCTCACTATTTGCAAACAAAAATGTAACTCTTGTAGGCGGACCCTACCTTTATACATTCAATCGTTTTTCTGTTTCATTTTTGCAAGAAGCCGGTTTACAATATTTTGTAAATCCGCTTGAAATTTCCAGGCAGAATTTAGAGCGTGTGTTTGAAGAAAAAGAGCGTCAATTATCTTTTGTAACGATCTTTGCATACCCCCATTTATTTTACATACCCGGCGACATAAAAAATGATTTTGAAGAATATAAAGGACTCAATGAAGTACGTGATGGACGTAAAAAAAGTTTTTTTATAAGCAGCGAAGACGGCTTTAGTGCAATAATTCCTGATGTGCCGTTTTCCATAACAGACAAAGTGCCATTTTTAAAAGAGGCAGGTTTTAATAAATTCATTGTTGACTTTAGCGGCAAAAACTTGAAAAAAAACGAGTATAAAAAAATAATAAAAGCAGCAGAAGAGGGCACTTTGATTTTAGGCGCAGCAAGGTTTAACTACAAAGATGGTTTTTTTCAGCCGATAGATAAAGTAGAAAATGACTAGTGAATTAATTTCTGTATTAAAACAAGTTATATCATCCCCTGAAGTAATTGGAATTGCAATTGTCATCATACTTTTTTGGAATATTGTGCTAAATGCCGCAAATCCTAAACCAAAAAAGATAGCACCCAATCCAAAAGAAAAGAAGTTAAAACGCCCAAAAGCCGAAAAAACTAGTAACATTCCCAAAAATATAGAGACTGATGGTCTTGAGCTTGAATAAAAGCTTCGATTTATAATTTTTATAAAAAACATGTATGAAAAATAATACATAAACGGCAAATCTATCAAATTATAATTTTAATCGTATTCTAACTTATTATTATATATACAGTTACGAAATATCGAATTTACCCTAAACTTGGCATATTTTTTGCTATATAATTATTGTTAAATAAAGTTGAAGGAGTAAGAATATAATGAGAAGTAATGTTAATTTTAAGAATGATGATGTTTTACAGTCATATATTGCACAAATTAAAGCAATACCTTTATTAAATGCCGCGCAAGAAGCGCATTTAGCCGAAAAAGTTAAAAATGGCAGTGAAAGCGCAAAAAAAAGCCTTGTAGAAGCGAATTTACGTTTAGTTATTAAAATATGTATGTCATATAAAGTTCGGGATGTGTCTTTTATGGACATTATTCAAGAGGGTAATATTGGACTCATGCATGCTGCAAGTAAGTTTGATTTACAAAAAAATGTTCGTTTTTCTACCTATGCAGCACTATGGATAAAACATTTTGTATCAAGGTTTTTAGAAAGCAAATGCCGAACTATTCATATTCCTGTACAGAAAGAAGAATTCTTGCGAAAAATTAGCGTAACTGAAGCTAATTTAAAACAAATCTTAGGAAGAACGCCAACAACAACTGAAATTGCTGCAGAATTAGGTTGCGACGAATCAAAAATTATAGAAATCTTAGGAATTAGCAGTAATATGGTATCATTAGAAGCAAGTCTTGATGAAACCAATGATGGATACACATATAGTGAAATATATAAGGACTTTAAACAAATCAGTCCGGAAGATGAATTCTTATTACAAGCATCAGACAATGAAACCCGCAATTTCTTAAATAGACACCTCGACAAAAGAGAAAATGCCATTATTTTGCAACGGTTTAACTTTCACAAAACCGGCTGTCATACTTTTAAAAAGATAGGTGAGCAACTTGGAATTTCAGCGGAAGCCGTCAGGCAAATCGAAAAAAAAGCCATAAGAAAAATCCGCGCATCAAGTGATGAATTGGCAGACTGTGTCTATGCTTAATTTCGTTATTATTCGCTTACGTTATTAAAGTGATTTACAAAGAAGAGAATCTGATAACTTATTGATGATCTCCAGTATTGTTTATCATGTATCCCGGAACCTGCAACAAAAGTATGAGGGATTTTTTTAGTAGCAAGTTGTTTATGGAAATCATCAGTATGTCTGAAAGATACCTCATCATCTATACCGCAATCAATAATAATTCTTATATCCGCAGTTTTAATTGCTTTGACTTGAGAAAGCATAGAATGCTCTACCCAAGATGCTTTATATTTAATTTTTGAGCCTAAAATCAAACTTAAACCCAAATCTTTTTTACGGCTAATATCGAGCGGTATCCATTTTACGTTAAAAATATCAAGCACACCGCTTGAACTACCTGCATTTTTAAATACATCAGGATGCTTCATAGCAATATAAAGTGCTGAATTTCCGCCTGTATCGCAGCCGCTAATTGCACGCTTACTATTATCTTTTAATGTATTAAATTTTGAGTCAACATATTGGACAAGTTCATCCACTACAAAAGTTTCGTAGCGTATAGTTTCATCAATTGGACTGTCCATCCACCAAAAATTTTTACCGTCAGGGCAAACAAAAATCAAATTGAAGTGGTCTGCCCAAAACCCAAGCTCAGGGGAAATATCTGCCCAAGTATTTTGATCGCCCCCAAAACCGTGCAAAAGATAAATAACAGAAGCAGGGCCGGAGCCTGAATTAGGAGAAACAATCAGTGTCTGCACATCTTTACTCATTGAAGCACTAGGCACACCTACAGTTTGCACATTTGCGGCAAAACAAAGTGCATTCACCGTTAAAAATAATATTAGCCCAAAAAAATTCTTTTTCATAATACCTGTTATTTAATTGTATACGGTAATGAATTTTTTTTCAATGCCCTTTTGACGCATTGACGCAATATGTGCCTTGATATTTTGCAAAAAAACTGATACACTGAATAAATTATGATTCGTAAAAATTTATTAAGGCGCAGATGCGGCACCTTGGTGTGCTTTGTTTTATGCACTAGTTCATGCTCGACTTTAAAGGCGGCTGTTTTAGTGATTCAAAGTGACAACAGCAGTGTCAAGACAGCATTGGAAGAGGAGCCCAAAGTAAGAGCGTTTTTAAAGCGGATTGTTGAAGCGCCAAAAAATTATATAATTCAGGCATTTGAGCGCCGCGCAATTTCTTACAAACTGCAAAAAACGAAATTTTTTAAGCATAAATATTATGCAATAACCGATTTTGAAAATCAGTTTCACACTTTAAGTTTTTATGGCACTGCAAGCGCATTTTATTCACAGGGCGCATGGGCAATGGATACTGTTGCAGATTATGCATCGCATGTAAGCTATGTAAGCGGCGAAAATAAGTGGGAAGTTGTCGAAATATGCTCTGACGGCATTGATTTTACCGAGACCGTATCAAACATTATCGCAAAAATTGACGGGCCGACAAGATACTACTACAAGGATCACTTGAATAATAAAATCGGCTTCGATAACTGCATTACAGGCTTAGAAGAAACTCTCGTAGAAAAATCAAACCAAAT
>BTID01000237.1:0-4119 GCA_036245275.1 Termitinemataceae bacterium | reverse complement strand
ATCAAAATTGATTTCGCTTTCATTAAAACGCAAGATACCTTCCCGTATATAAAAGCTGCGCTGAAAATAAAACACTTCGCCGCTCTTAACATTTATATCGCCCTTTAGTGCAAAGTGTCCCGTCATGTTATCACTCTCGATTATCAAGTTTGCGTTTTGGGCGGCAGTTGCCCTTATGATCGGCAGTTGCTCATTCGGGAATAAAAATTCAACCTTACGGCCTGCTGTAAGGGACATAGTAATTTCCAGCGGATTTTTATCTTTTTTTTCTTTAGGCATTTCGTCATCTTCGGCTGCGGCCATTGTGATTTCGGTTTCATCGCAAGTAATAGTGCCGTCTATTTTTGTAGATATTTCATCTTTAGATAAATTGAATTCTCCAAATGCATTACCATTTACAATAAAACCTGATACGTTTAAGTTTAGTGGAATCGGAGTAGCTTCGGGAACATCTATATTGATTTTAACATTGTTGGGCAGCCAACGGGTAAATTCAGATTCTCCGCTTACGAAGCATGCACCTGTTTTTCCAACGGTTGTGTAAAGACGCTCAAGTATCATTTCCTTTCCGTTCATCGTAATAAGGGCAGGAGTGGGGCCTATATTTTCTTTTACAAAGCCCGGCAGATCAAGTGTTAAACTGGCAGCAATTGCGTTACCAAAAAATGAAGGATCGTGGAGCGGTCCCATTATGCGTGTGTTTACAATAAGTATTCCGCCAGAAAAATTGATCAGCCTAACCGGAACATACTTCCATAAATCTGCAATGTTGACAATAAGATTAGAGGTGCGCAGATCAATTTGGTCATCTCCTATAACACCTACGACAGTACCTTTTATTGGACTTGGAGTAGAGAGGCTTGCAAAGAAATCTCCGTTGTCATCAAGCTGCATACGCATCATGTCCTGCGGTCCGCCGTTAATCGAAAAAACATTTTTACCTTTACTAAAATTAAATGAAAACGAATCTTCGAGTGCGATTGTATCAAAATGCAGATTTTCAAAACTGATACTGCCGTTATATTGTTTTAAAGCACCGCCTATGCCAAGCCATGACTTAACCGATGCAAATGTTGCGTTGATGCTTATACCTGCACTTATTGGGCCGCCGCTTGCAGAAGTGCCTGTAACAGATGCCGTTGTTTCTATTTTATTTTGATCTAGGGCAAGTTTTAGAGAAGGAAATTCCACGTTAATTGTATTAAAGTTTAAGGTAGATATGTCTAGGACAAGACTCTTTTCGTCAAGTGAGCCGTGAGTGCTTAACGCTATATCGGTGCCGCCTACTTTACCGATAAGTGAGTTTAGATCAATTCCTACCGACCATGCTTCAAATGGAGTTCTAAAAAAGTCAAACTCGCCTGTAAGTAAAAAATCGTTTGCATCTCCTAATATGCGTGCAGTTTTAAAATGATTTGTGTTTAACATTGCAAAAAATGAAGTTTCGCTGTCGCGGACTTCAAGCGATAATGTTTCCTCCCCGCTAGGATCGCGCAGAAGTGCGCTGCCTGACAAGGCAGAATATTTTGTTATCCCGCTTTCTGTAGTAGAGCGTTCCCATGTGAAATTTGCAGAGCCGAAAAGTGTGCCGCGCGTATCATTAACATTTATGCGATCAACTTTAATTCCATCTTGATTTGCATGGGCTTCAAATTCTGAAACCGCACTTGTAGAAAATGCGTTGTAATATGATTTAAAATTCAATGTGTCTAAATTATACTTCCACGAATTTAATGTTTCGTAACTAAAATCTGATACACAATTTATCTCAAGCAACTGATCTCCTAGAGGAATTTGCATATTGTCTAAAAGTAAAAAGCCGGCTAGACGGCCGCCTTTTCCTAAAGCTAAATTTGCTCTTAATCCTTGCGGACTGGAAATACTGATATTGGTTTTATTAAGAATATTTCCCTGCACCAAGTATGAACTGTTTGTTAAAAGTGCCTCAAGCGAAAATGCAATATTGTTCGCATCAAAAAACTCTCCCCGCGCATTAAAATTGGTGATGCCGTTTTTTGTAATAAGCAGACCGTTTGTAACAGATGCAAATTCTTCGGTGCCGGAAATTGAAGAGCTTGCCCATATACTGCTTCTGCCTCGAAGGGCTGTAATAAAACG
Organism: Termitinemataceae bacterium; assembly: GCA_036245275.1. Classification (GTDB taxonomy): domain Bacteria; phylum Spirochaetota; class Spirochaetia; order Treponematales; family Breznakiellaceae; genus BTID01. Next base: position 2,001 of record BTID01000237.1, on the reverse strand, counting down.
CGGCACGTTGTAAACAAGATGTTCAAAATTATATGTAGCAAATACTTCTGTAGTCAGCAGCACATTGCTAAGAGCGGTATGCAGAATATCAGGCCGCTCGGTTTCACTTGAAAATGCACTGACGATTTCGACAATATCTGACATTGCAAATGCTTCTGCCGTAAACGTAATGCGGAATTCTTTTTGCGTTTTATCGTAAGTTAAATCGGTAATAATATTTGAATACGCAACATCAGAATACGTCTCAACATCGTTAAAACGGTACGCCTGCATTTTTACGCTAAATCCTTTTTCTCCTTTGTGCAGTATAAGGTCAAACGGTCTAATTTCGGTCTTGCCGAATGTAAGTGTGTCGCAAAAAACGGTTATGTCATTGCGGGGACTGTTTACCAAAATTGTTCCGCTTACAGGACTGCCGCTTAAATTTTTTGTAAAAATAAAATTCTCTAAAACAATGGTGGCGCGCGCAGAAATATTATCAATGTTGTATGAGCCTTGTACGCTTGCGTTTCCCCGCTTTAGGTTTAGCAATATTTTTTTAATGCTTACAAAATGTTCGTTTCCCGATCCCGAAATATTATATGTTCCTTCTCCTTGCGTGGAACTTGCATCGCAAGTTCCATTTAGGTCTGCCTTGTATGTAAAACTTTCTTTGCCTTTTTTTAGATTTACTGTGCCATTTAATAAAACTTTTTGGAAGCCGTTAAGATATTCCATTTTGTTTGTCCATGTAACAAAAGTTTGCGGATTAAATTTGTTAAAACTTGCATCAATATTTAAAGATGAGTCTTCAAAACTGTAGATGGCGGCAAAATTAAAATTTTGCCTTTTGTTTAATTTTTGCACAACTATGTTGTTATCTGAAATAATAGAAGTTAATTTTAGATCATGTAAAATCCACTGTCCGCTTTGTAGATTTTTTAAGTCTGCATTCACTGTTCCAAGATTGCTTAATGTGTTGTAATTAATGTCCAGGCGGCATGGGAAACTTAGTTCAATCGGCTCTTTTGAAAGCCCTGCTATTACCGTTGTTGTTTTCCAGCGAAGGTTCGCTTTAATATCGTTCCCTCCAAGTCGGGCGGTCATAGAAAAACCGGAAAAGGCGGTATTTGTTTTTCCCATCTGTAGATGAGCCTCTCCGTTTACAATATGCACGGTTGCAGTTTTAGGCAGCATAGACGTAAAATTACTCAATAATTCTTTTATCGATTTTCTATTTTGATCTTGGCTTCTATTTTGATCTTGATTTTGATCTTGATCTTGATTTTCTTTTTTTACAAAAAAATCTTGTAACTCTTTTTCTGTATTAAAAAATATTTCCGGCTTTATTATTTTTATACTTTTTACAGACTGCACAGGTTTTTTTTGGATAAGATCAAAAAAACTATATTGTATGCGCAGTCTTTTTACATAAATGTCAGGTAACACTTGTTCTTTAGTATCATCGTTACTAAAAAGTGAAATATTTTTAATGTTGATTGTTCCAAAAATTGAAGGTGCTATTGAATCATATTTTATTTCTTTATTAATCTTATTGCTTAAAATATTTATATATTCCGTTTTTACAGAATCAAGTTCTTCAAAAATAATTTTTTGCACAGGATAGACAGACAGCACAATGAGCGCAAGCAAAAGAATTGAGGAAAAAATAGCTATAATTTTTTTAGACAATACCACATATCATTATCGGCTTAAATTACAGTCGCCGTAAACCGTGTGTTAGGCGAAATGGCGCTAGTTTTTAGAGGTGCCCTTTACATTTTCGTGCAAATTATCCGAATTTATGTGAAGTAAGTGGCGTGTATATGGAGTTATGCGAAATTTAAAGCGCAATCTATTGATAAATAAAAAATGTCAATATATAATTGTATATGTTTTGGAGGATAGATGATACAAGATATAGTAAAGAAAATTGAAAAACTATTATCGTATAAAGATAAATTTGAAAGCAAACAATTTACTCAAAGTGATATATATAATTTTCAAATGGATTGCATTGAA
>BTID01000236.1:0-4422 GCA_036245275.1 Termitinemataceae bacterium | reverse complement strand
CTGTATAAAAGATCCATTGCATCTATGATCATGGCACTATCCGTTGCGTTTTTCCCGCTTGTGTATGGAAATTGCTGCATGGGCTGTATTGCGTGTTCCAATAATTTTTCTTTCCATGATTTTAAATGAGGACTTGTCCAATCGCCGTAAATACGTTTAACGCTTGCGATTCCGTATTTTGAAACTTCGTCTAACAAACCTTCTATACATGCAGCCTGTGCATTATCTCCATCTATTAATACAGCCAATCTAGCCTGGTCTTTGATCATTTTATTTCTGCCTTTTATGAGAATATCGAATTTTTTATGCGCCGGATTGATTGTATTTTCCCAATCGAAATAGTGATAATATCATCTGCGTCTATCAGCTTTAAACTTAGTATGCTGTCATTTTGTGTTTTAGAAATTGATTGCGGATACCCTGTATAAGAAATGCGCTTTCCATTCTCGTTACTAAATTCTAATTCTAAAATTTCACTAGCCATTAAGGCTTGTTTTGATATTGCAATTTTCCCGATATAGTCCATTGAGTTTGCCTGTCTTTTTTCATAACGCAAAGAACTATTTACAAGTTGAGATTCAGAAAATATAAGGGACCTCTCTATCCTGTCGCTAAGCTCCTCTTTATCAGCGGCCTTTAATTGCAGAGTGCTCAATTTTTTTCTAAAGATATTTTTGTAAGATTCAGCACTTTGTTTCGCTAATGCAGTTTTATTTGCTTCGCTTTTTTTCGCTTCTATTTTTGCCTCAGGTGTAACTAAAGATGCTTTATCAAACATTTTAAAGTAAACATTGTCTTGCTTTTTTTTGTTTTTTTCTACATTCTTTTTTTTAGGAGATGTTGAATTCTCTTTAGGTTCTGCAATTGATTGCACACCGGATTGTTTTAAAATATCAAAAAGTTTTTGTTTATCTTTTATATTAAGGATAAAAATACATTCGGCAGGATTGCTTAAAATAAGCTCTTTAAATGATTCTGTTTGCGATAAAAACAGCATTTCCTTTGATAAAACGACTGTAATACCCTCAAAAACGCTCACTTCGGTATAACGCCTCTGCCAATCTTCTAAGGTGGTTTTTACATTATTGTTTAGGCGGCCTAAACTTAAAGCGGTAATAATTTCTAATATATCAGAAGAAAGCATTCCTGTATTTAGAACTTTGTTCACAGACTCCCTTGTAAGCTCAAAATAAAGTTTACCGCCCTCGCTCATTTTTATTTCGCAAAATTTTGCAAGTTCAATTACATCTGCAAACTTTAATTCCGGCATAGGGAAAAAAGAATATGCTGAATCAAAAGCAATAAGAGGCAAAGCTTCTTTTTCATTTATAATCGATCTATCAAGAAAAGAACGATCAAGAAAAGAATAATGCGTTTTGTTCTTTATAATTAATCCTGTTTTTTCCATTGCTTTTATTAAGGCGTCTAAGTCAACTTTGAAGTCTGCAACACCTTTTATTTTTTGCATATACATCTCACTGCATAAAACAATTCTTAAAAATCTTTTTATTGTTGACGCTGAAAAAACTCTAATGCTTGTTGCTTCTCCTGTTTTTAAAAGCATGTCGATAATGCAGGCTATCAGTGCAATGCTTTTAAGGCTGCAATTCTGCACATGATGTTTTTCGCTAATATAAAAATACATACCGCTTGCAATATAAACAAGGCGTGTTGTTTTATCTAAGGAAATGAGTTCTTCTAACATCAAAGTACATTTATCATCATTATCTTCTTCTTTTATATTGTTTACTATACCTAAATTTTCAAGAGCGCCTAACAGAAAAGTTGCGTCCGATAGAGTAAAAGTTTTATTTGTTTTTGCATAAATGCTTTTTTTTTAAGAGTCCTTCACTTGTCCAAAAATTATTTTCGCCAAAAACTAAAGCTGTAAAAAACGCAAAACGCAAATCCAATCCGTCATCGCAGGGGGCAAGGGAAGCAGAAGTACTTTTACTCATAGCGGCATCTAATTTTTTTTCTGTAAACAGTATGCTTATATCGCTTGTAAAAGGAGTTAAGATTTTTTTTAGTAATGGGTTAAGACTTAAATAAACTTCAGAATCTTTTTTTGCAACACCGTATAAAATCAAACGCTCTTCTAAGTTTAATACTTTTAAATGCACATCTGTATAACTTAACTCACCTGAAAAAAAGTTTTCAAGATCAGCCTCGGTAGGCTCGTTAAGAGCTGCCACTGATGCAATAATTTTATGATCAGTTTCGTCAATGTATGCGGCTATCGTTTTTTGCACATCACTTTTTGAAAGAACGGCGGCTAAATTTTCAATTACATTTTGCTTATGGAACGGAGATCTTATATCACCTAGCACACTGCGCACAAGCTCAAAGAAAATATCATCGGAAAGACGCAGTAAAGCCGCTTTCCATTGGTCTATAGTTCTGAAATAGGAATTCATTTATAACAGTGTATATTAAAAATTGTTTTTTGATAAGGTGCCTTGTGAATTGCAAATTCAGTCGATAATCAAATATGGGGGCACCTCTAAAAAATAGGGGTGATTTTAAAATATGTGGGTATTATTTGCCGTATTATCGGCCGTTTTTGCATCTTTAACTTCGATTCTTGCAAAAATAGGAGTCGAAAATGTCAACTCAAATTTAGCAACAGCAATCCGCACGCTTGTAGTTTTAATCATGTCATGGCTCATCGTTTTTATAAGCGGCAAACAAGATGGCATTGCTGCATTGTCACATAAAAACTTATTGTTTTTAATTTTATCCGGCATTGCAACGGGTCTCTCATGGCTCTGTTACTACCGCGCCTTGCAACTAGGCGAGGCATCAAAAGTTATACCAATAGACAAATTCAGTGTGGTTATCGCAATGGTATTAGCATTTGTCCTGCTAAAAGAAACAGTCACCCTAAAAGCGATCATAGGCGGCATCCTTATTACAGCCGGAACATTTGTTCTGATATTGTAGAGGTGCCCTTTAGCCTAAGTGCTGAATCTGCTCTGATAAAAGGGGGACAAGTTGTTTTTTGCGGGAGACTATGCCGCGTAAAAAGAATGCGCCGTCATCACGTCTTGGGAAGTCCATCACCTGCAAAAACTTTTCCTGACCTGCTATGATCATTATACTCGTAAGCTTTATCACGTCTGTAATCATGATCGTGCAGAATAATGCATCGCGTGTTTTTCTTTCCTTTTCAAGCTCAGATAAAAACTCTGCTTTTCGAGTTAAAATTTCTTCAATGCTGTCAACTTCAATCTGACTTACTGTAAACTTAAAGCCGCTTTCGGAATACTCTTTCATATCTTGATTGATCACTTCTTTTGCGCTGCGGTCTCCTAGCTTGTTTCCTGCCGTTAAAATATCGATGCCGAGCTGCCCTATATCAATGTTGGTTATGTTGGAAAGATACTCTGCCGTATCAACATCTTCTGCCGTCGTTGTTGCGGATTGCAGGCGCAGCGTATCGGCCAAAATTCCTGCAAGCAAAATCGAAGCAATATCTTTTGGTATGGGAATCCTATTTTGTTTGTAAAGCGATACGATGATCGTGCATGTCGCACCGACTGGTCTGTTTATAAAAGTGATCGGCTCCCTTGTGTTCATGTTGCCCAATCTGTGGTGATCAATAATTTCTTGAATCGTATAATTGTCTACACCCTCAAGAGCTTGGGAAGTTTCGTTGTGGTCAACTAAAACCAGTTCGACATTTGGCGGACTTAAAAGATCGCCCTCGCTAATTGTTCCTATCAAAACATTTTTATCGTCAACTACAGCAAGAGTGCGGTTAGTGGTTTCACGCAAAAGAGGGCGGACGTATCTTATTGTATCAATTGGATTTACAGGCTTGTGTTTCTTGCTTGACATCTCGGAGGCAGGGGCAGAATACATAACAAGCATTGCAGTTTCTGCCGAACGGAACGGACTAATCAAAACCGAAACCTTCTTTTTTTCTGCCTTTGCGCGTAGCTCTTTAGAAAGCTGAGAGCCGGAAGACAATATCAAAGCGCGCACTCCCACTTCTATACAATACTCCTGAACATCAATGCGGTCTGCAGTAATGACTACTGCGTTTTCCGGCGTGTGCAAATTAAGAGTGCGCTTAAAAGTTTCTATACTATCAGAGCAAACGAGAACCACGCACTTAAATAAAGCTTCACCCTCAAATGTAAATACTTGTTGTGCAGAAAGTGTCTCGCTAATTAGGCGGATATTTGTAGAAAAAAGTGTCGATGTTTCAGGGTTTAGCACCTGCAGAATATTCTGTGCAAAAGCATTGTAATTTAAAAGAGAGCCGTAGCGGCCGTCAGAATGAACAACCGGAATAACCTTTACATGAGCCTTCTCCATCTCGGCAACCGCATTCCAAAGTGAAGCTTTATTTAAGTGCGTGGTTCTCGTTTGCTCTGATAGTATAGAAACTTTTAAGCGCACTCTTAATTTGCACAC
>BTID01000235.1:0-4538 GCA_036245275.1 Termitinemataceae bacterium | reverse complement strand
AGTCTATAGGAATTGTAGGAATTGTGTCAACACGGAGAGAAAAACCAAATATTATGTAATAACAGTTTTATTATCTCCCCCTCCCTCAAACGCCTCCCGCAGCAGCGCCTGCAATAAACCCTGCGCCTGCACCTTCCGCGTTTTTACCTGCACTTCCATTTCATCCACCATCGCCAGCATTTCCTCCACCCGCTCCACAATAGCCCGCTGTTCGGCAAGCGGTGGAAGGGGAAATCTTTGATTCAAAATGTATTCTCTTGTGATACCAGGGATTAATCCATCCTTTGCATTCTGAAAATCCTGCTTTTTTGACAAAACAAATAACCGGATTAAACCCCTTGAAACAATAAATTCTCTTTGACGGAGCTTTGAAAGGATTGTAGATTGGTTTGCAGATTCATCCCCAAAAGGTCTGTCAAAATCATAGAGAATATTAAAAAGTTGTATCAGAGACCTTTGTTTCTCAATCGGGGGGGCAGGAATTTCAATTTTTGCAATATTTTTTATAGCCAATGAAACATTCGCTCCTTTTACGATGTTACAGACAGAACCTATTGTACACATCTGCCATTCACTCATTGCCAACTTCCTTTAACAATTCCAAAATCAGCACAGCCAATTTTTCAACATCGCCATCAATAGTGCCGCTCATGTAGCGTTCATACACATCGACGTTATCTGCCACAATCTTGTTTTTGAGTCAATATATAAAAGTGCTGTATCAAAATGGCTTATAGGAAAAAATTGTTTGCCGCCCTTGCTAATTTCTACTGTTCTTTTTTACCTGCCCATGTATAGACATCGCCAAATAAATGCTTATGAATGGTAAATAATGCATCTGAATTTTTTATTTTGATTGGTAACTTATCAAATTCCTTTATGCGCTTACTCACGGCAGTGCTTTCAGCAAAAGTTAATGCGTCATGATCTGTAATATTACCAAGATTTCGCAATACTCCTGTTTTTGGATCTGTATAAGTATAGTCCGGATCGATATACTCGTAAGTCTTACTCATACATTTTATTCCTGGCAAGTTGCATAACATCTGCAATTGTGATTTTATCGGTAACGTAGTCTCTAATAATTGTTATACTCTTTTCTGTTGGTTCAAAACCTTCAAACATATTTGAGCCAACTGCATTTGCAGTGCGTGTAAGCGTATCTTTATCGGGGAACGAAACACCCATGAGTGTCAAATTATCATAGTCAATCTCTATCGGTTTATATGCCATTTTTACTTAATTCCTTTTTTAATTTATCAAGCAGCCCTTCGCTTGTTTTAAATGATTCACCTAACATTGCAAGCAATTCATTACTTGTATATGTTTTTTCATTCTGTTTTGCATTTGGATTTTTTATATCAAGGTTGAAGCCGCTATCTTGCAGAGTTTTGATAGATACTTTCCATGCTTGTCCATTAACTTTACGTTTGTCCCACCACTTTTTTAATGACGCAAATTCTTCTTTACGAATTGGTTTTGTTTTTGAATATGCTTTAACACCTTCCGGTAATTGATGTTCCCAATACCATATTTCTTTTGTGCCCTCTCCTTTTGTAAAAAAGAAAAGATTTGTTGCAACACTGGCATAAGGTTGAAACACGGAATTTGGTAAGCGCACTATTGTGTGAATGTTACATTTTGTTAGCCATTCTTCACGTATGCGTGCCTTAACACCATCACCTGTAAGCGACCCATCGGGTAAAACTATCGCTGCCCTGCCGCCGTCTTTTAAATAACGTATCATCAAGAGCAAAAACAAATCGGCACTTTCTGTTGTGCGGAGGCTAAGGGGAAAATTTGTTTCTACACCTGCCATTACCGATGCGCCAAAAGGCGGATTTGCAAGAATTACATCAACTTGATCTTTTGCTTTTATGCTTGTATATTCACGATTCAAACTGTCTGTGTATTCTATGTTAGGAATTTCAATGTCATGCAATATTAAATTTGTAACACATAACATAAATGGTAATGGTTTAAATTCTTTCCCTGCAACGCTCTCTTGCAATATTTTTAGATCTTTGGGATTTTTCACATCTTGTTTTCGGATGTTTTCTATTGCACATGTTAAAAATCCGCCTGTGCCGCAGGCAGGGTCTAACACTTTTTCGCCAAGACGAGGATTGATTATTTCTGTCATAAATTCGGTGATTGCACGAGGTGTGTAAAACTCGCCATAGTTTCCGGCGTTTTGTAAGTCTTTTAAAATTGTTTCGTAGATGTCGCCAAATAAATGTCTGTCTTCCGATGCGTTAAAATCAATTTGATTTAATTCGTTTAATACCTGACGGATTATCGTGCCATTTTTCATGTAGTTATTTGTGCCTTCAAATATTTCACGTATTAGTAAAGCCCTTTTATTTCTGCTAGATACATCAATTGACTTAAGGCTGGAAAATAATTTGCCGTCAATAAAATCACGCAGTTTATCTCCTGTTATACCTTCACTATCAGCAGCCCAATTTCTCCATTGTAATTTTTGTGGAATTACAGATTTATATTTTGAATCAAGCAATTCATTCTCTGCATCTTTGTCGTCAATAATTTTGAGTGATAGCATCCAGCCAAGTTGTTCAATCCGCTGCGCATCTCCGTTTACGCCTGTATCTTTACGCATAATGTTTTGTAAAGTCTTGACAATGTTTCCAATATTTTTCATGCTGCCGCCTTATATATTTCAAATGCTTTATCAATTTTCTTTTTGCTTATAACAGTCATTTTATCTTTAAAATGTTTAAAATCTCCACGCCTTGTTTGATCAATCAACGCATTACGATCAGAAAGAAACAAGATTCGTTTTTTTGTTTCACTTTTCCAAAGACGATAAATAATTTGAGTAATAATGTCCTGTTCTGACAGCTCTTTTTTGCCGCTCATTACATTATTGTACCATAAAATCAGAAAATTGTGCTATTCTAAACAAAATAGTGCCAAGAAGGAGATTGCGGCGCATGAGTTTTTAGAGGTGCCATTATATTATTACCATTTTATTTTGCCTGAAAATAAGTTTTTTATATCACTAGTACTTGTCTTAGTATCCTCTTTATCTGCCATGATTTCATATATCTTTAATTCATTGAACAAGTAAAGAATATTCTTTAAATTATAAGCATTTACTATCTCGCCGGATTGCTTGTTTAAATATTTTTCATTTATGTAAAATTCTTCTTTTGATTTATTTACTTTTATAGAACCTTGAATATACATAAGAAAAAAATTATCAAGATCAACGACCTGTATATAAAGCTCTATTAACCTGTTTTCGCTAATGCAAGTAATTCTACGTTCTTTTTGTGTTTCTGTAAAATAAACTCCATGTTTTCCAATGTTTGAGGGATTATGTATATATTTTATTTCATCTTTACAAAAATTATTTAAGATATAATCAGTCAGTTCAAAAAACAAAATTGGATTCTTATTCATGTTTCCGTGCAATTTGTTGACAAAAGTTTTTTGACGTAACTCGTTAAAATCTTCATTTTGTTTTTTTTCTAAATCTTCCATTTGTTTCTTGTTTAATTTTTCTTTTTCGGCATCGTCATACAGCTCTTTAAAACTCAATATATGTTGTATGTCATTTTTAGTTAAGTAAATCGTATTGCTTGTTGCAATAAGAGTTTCTAGAATTTTATGATATGAAAAAAAACTATCTGTAATTGTAATGTCTCTTTTATAAGCCTTAAACTCTTTGTCAATTTCTTGAATTATATCATTAAATGATTTTATGATTGTGTGATTTTTATCATAAATATTAAACTCATTTTTACCTGAAATATAACTTTTTACATTTGAATAAATAGAATTTGAAACCATCTTTGCGAATTCAAAAACTTCAATTTTGCTTTTTGCAGAAAGATTTATGCTTTGTTGGACATGTGCTAAAAAAAGCAAATACTTCGTAACAGTTTCTTCAAAATGAAGAATGTAATCCCTTGATAACAAATTTGTATTTTTCATAACTTACCATAACCATTATATCAAGACTTTGTCAAAATTGCAAATTTTATAAAATCCTTACAGGGCACCCCTAAAAACTAGGGGCACGCAAGAAAGGGCAAATATTTTTTGGGGCTTGAAGGCGAAAAGCGCAGGACAAACGCCCGCCTGAGGCGGGCGAACGACAATCGAAGGTATCTGACACCGCCCGTGGCGGTCAGACCTACCACCACGGTCAGACCGAGCCGCACCCTGCGTCAGACCGAGCCGTGTCCCAGCGGTCTGACCTATGACGCCCCGCGTCAGACCTACACACCCAATGGTCAGACCTATCCCAGCGGTCAGACCGCCACCATCGCCCAACGGTCAGACCTCCATAGCTTTTATACCACCCATAAAATGACAAACATCACATTTTTGTGGATAACTCCTAAAGGGCACTCCTAAAAAAGCAAGTGCCGGGCACGGCGCGCCCTTTATATATGTATGTAAGAAATCTTACATAAGGAGTATGAAGTATGCACGCTAAAGACAGTAAATTGTTATTGCCAAAGTCAGATTTTGTTTTCGGTCTATTGTTCGGGAATCCGAATTATACC
>BTID01000234.1:0-4644 GCA_036245275.1 Termitinemataceae bacterium | reverse complement strand
AAATTCATGCCTCCATCGGCTGCCAAAGATAGTATTGCTACAAGCGGAGACCCTACTTTAATTTTTTTTACCGGTCTTGAAGGCGATTATCAACAGTTTTTAACAGAATTGCAAATAATTGATCAACCAAAGCAGCAAATTCGTTATCAGTTATTAGTAATTCAACATCAAAAAACGGATAATTTCAACTGGAGTTCGAGTATAACAGGCAAATATTGCATTCTGAAATCCTAAGGTATAACCTATAACTGCTGCATATTTTACATCTCCAAACCCTAAACCTCTAAAAAAATGAAAGACCATAAAGAAAGTGCCAAATAGTACTGTCATAGAAACCGTTTTAAAAGGAAAATTGGCAATGAAAATGAAAAAACGTTATGAATTGCTGTTGTTGCAAGTAAAATGACCAGCAAAAAGTCAGGAATAATAAAACCTTTGACATCAAAGTAGGCAATGAGGATACTTGTAACAACAATGACAAAAACCGCTACCAACTCCATCAGTAACAGCTTAACATAGAAACGTGCCTTGAACAAGGCGCATTCAGGCTCTCGTTTTTATTAGACAGCCAATCCTCTCAGAAATAGATTTAGCAATAATTACGCCACCTTTTGTTTAGACTGCAATGATTTTATTGTCTCTAGCGGCAAGCCTGTCGCCTTTGCAACTTTTTTGACATCATCACCCATTGCAAGAAGGTTTTTAGCAACTTTAAGCATTGCTTTTTTTTCGCCTTTTTTTTCACCTTCTTCTATGTATTTATCAACGTAGTAGTCTAATTTTTCACTTAACATAATATCTCCTTCTGCCAATTCATCGTATTGGCTAAATAATTCTTTATAAAGGCGTTCTAGTTCGGAAATCAAGGGCGGCACATCTGTATCACCTATTTTACCCTTCGCCTTACAATTTTCAACAGCACTCATCAAGTCGCTAACAAGGTCAACAGCGGCTCTGATACCCTATGCCTAATCACATACCCGCATTATCATCCATGAGCGTGTAGCTGTGTTCCTCGCCATCTTTGCTATTCCATGTATGCCCTGAGCTAAAATCAAGCTGTCCGTTCATGTAATACATTGCTGCAAGCACAGTGCGGAATTCGCTGCCATGCCATGCGCGTTCCTTCATAAGCGGATCATCCGATCCTAGGCAATACCACTTGCCGTTGTTCACGTATTTGCGTAGGGCGTCTTTGACCGTCCACCAATACACACCGAATTGTTTGTTCAATTAACGTTCACTTGCCTCAGGCAAGTGTTGTCCTTTCTGTCATCAAGCATTTTTGATACATTCTTTACCTGAATTTCCGCATACTTCTCTTTTGGTATGCTTATCTCTTTTTCAATCTTGTCGATAAATTCATTTTCATAATACATAATTATTCCTCCTATTTGGCTTACCTGTCATAATCCGCTGTTTGCAATTCCAATTTGCTCTCTACATTAACTTGCGGTTCAAGGGATGCAAGAAATTTTTTATCCGCTTGATGAATAGCCGAAAACAAATTGGTAGTAGTTTCACTCTTAATAAAACTATAATCCTCTTTGGTAAAAGTTGTAATGGATGGTTTAAATCCTTTGCCTGTTTGTATTGCCGTCATAAATGCTGACATATCATTACCAAACTGTTCTTGCGGTGTGTCAGCTTTTTGTGATGCAATAAATGATGTTTCTGTTGTCTCAGGTTTTATATATTGCGGCGCGTTTTTAATATCTTTTGCATTGTAAAGAGTTTCTGTTTTGAATTGATACTCACCTTGCGCATCTTGTGTGCGGTAACAAACTTTCAGCGGAGTTGCAGTTTCTTTTAGTGATGTATTGTTTATATCTTCCTGCCGCACATAACGTGGATCATCAGAGTGTATGTTTTCCATGTGGAGTGCTGCTGCGATAAAATTGTTACCGCCAAGTATTTCACCGGTTACCGGATTGTATACAGGCTCACGAGGTTCATTTTCTTTTTGCCACGGCAGTATGCCGTTTTCGAAATCTTTTTCAAGAAGATATTTCAGCTGCTGCGGTGCCGTCATTTCTTTTTGCACTTGTATTTCTTTGATTGTTTCTAATTTTGAGATTCCATATTCGATAGTTGTTTCATAATTGGCAATAAGTGTTTCAAGTTTTTCTCTTGCTTCAGGTGATAAGTCTTTGTCAATATTTTTTGCAACGTGCTGTTCCAAAGTTTCTGTTACCAAACCAATCATCGATGCTCTATGCACATCATAATACGGTTTTGAAAGGAGTATTTCAAAAGCATCTTGCGGTGCAATAGGCTCACCGCAAAGTGTAGCTTCCGCCGGAAACACGGGCAAAAATTTTACATTGTATTGTTCTTTAAATTTTGCACTCTCTTCACTCGACAGCTCAACATTCCCTTTTGTTTCCATGCCTAAAATATTTTTTAATGCAGCACCGTTAAAATATATTCTGTGTTTGAAATCAGTATCATTTTTCCATTCCCGCCCTCCTAAAGCCGTATATTTTTCAATTCTGCTTTCATCAAATGTTTTACCTTCAAGCCCTACAAACTTACCTGTGATCACATCAAAGTATGGCTTAGAACAAAGCATTGCAAAGGCTGCTGCCGGCTCTATATTCTTTCCGAATTGTTTTGCTTCCAGCGGAAAGTTCGGTAAATACTCCGTGCGGTATTGTTTCTCGTATTTTTCGTTTTCTTCCAGAGTTAATTCTTTAATACCGTTTGTTCTAATACCATACAGATTTATTAACGCCATACCGTTAAAATATACACGATGTTTTTTCTCGATAGGTACATCGGGATTATAACCTACCTTACCATCATTATCCCATTCGGTGCCTCCTCTAAAAAGCCATTTTGAAAGTTCAGGATTATCAATTTTTTGTTCATTCTTGATTTCTTCGATAAACTCTTTAATAATATTCAGATCGATGTTTTTTATAAGTTTGCCGTTATTGTCAATCTCGCGGAATTCCTTCATTACATTGATAGGACTTTTTAACTCATCCATAAATGAAACTGCTTGTTTAACAGAGTCCATACCAAATCTTAAAGTCGGTGCTGCGTTATCATTCTCGCTTTCCCATATTACTTGATAATTATGGTCTTCTACCACATTATTTACATCTGCCATTTTTTCTCCTATAAAATTATTGTTCTCCCGAATGGTGTCGGTGCCACGTCCGTCATTTTCCTCCTGTGTATATAGATTCTCAATCTCTGCCCATAGTGCCTCGCTATCTCGTACGTTCTGCTTTCTTCAATTGCCATAAAAACCTCCTCCTATGTATTACCGCTGCGCACAGACAACACGCTGTTCCTGTGTGTTTATTGATACATTACTCTGCAATAAAAGTTTTGATTTCGTTTCAGCATCACGAATTGTTAAAAATATCTTATCAACAGAATATGATTTTATAATGCCGCTATAATCTTAGCTTGTAAATTCCGTAACTGCCGGTTTATAGCCTTTTCCTGATTGCATAGCTGCAATAAAAGATGCTATATCATTTTCCAATTGGTCTTTTACCGTAGCCCCCGATCTGCTGTTATATATGCACCTTCAAGACTTGTGCTTGGAATACAAGCGATTGAGCCGACAATGTCTTGTGCGTTATAAACTATCTCATCTTTCAAAATATACTCACCGTTTTTATCAGTTGATCGATAGCATAGTTTAAGCGGCTGGGCATCATCTTTTAGAATATCTCCGTTATCCTCAATATCCTCAACCCGTAAAAATCGCGGATCGTTTGATTTTATATTTCCCATGTGCAGCATTGTTGCGATAAAATTATTGCCTGCAAACTGTTCTCCGTTTGCAGGATTGTATGAAGCTTCCTTAGTTCTGCACGCTATTTCTTTTAGCCAAGGCAGAGTATTGTTTTCTGACGCATTTTCAAGAAGTTGTTTTAGTTGTTCAGGTGCGCTCAATTCAGGCTTCTGTCCTTCGATTTTTTTTCCTTCATTTTGCAATCGAATTTTTTCTGCCTGTATTATTGTTTTTTTTACAACATCGTGTAAATGCGGCAATGATTCTTTTAAACTTGCGATAACATCATCTTTTACATATTGATTGTACTCCAATCCGTCTTTCAGCAAAGTTTTTATCGTATCAATATCATCTTTTGAAAACGGATTTAAGACTGTAATTCTTTTATTATTCTCGTCATAACGCCCCCTGTTATAAATTTCCAATTTTCCCTCTGTGTTTTTTGAAAATACCAGCGGCAAAAAATTATTAGTATGATATGTGCAAGTTTTAAGATGAGTAAAATAGTATTTTTCTTTTTCCATATCATTAAGCTTTGTATAAAAGTCACAATCGCCTATAAATGACATCATGGCTTTTTCTTGATTTGTAGCTTTTTCTATGTGGTCGTTTAATGCCGAGTACCAACTGTCTTTTTTGTAAAACTCTGTTACTTTTAATGATGCTATACTTGTTTCTACAAGATTGCCGCTGCGCTCTCTAAGTATTATTTTTTCATGTTCGCTTAATATTTTATCGCAAATAAAAATCCCCGCCGCAAAGCGCTAAACTTGACCCACAGAATTTGAAAGTGTGATATAATATAGATCAAAGAGCATAACTCTAGGAGGGGAATATGAGCGATGAAAAAGAATTTGTCATGAGTAAAGAGTTTGAGTCACTGGATTTTA
>BTID01000233.1:0-5994 GCA_036245275.1 Termitinemataceae bacterium | reverse complement strand
GCAATGTAAAATATCATCTTCTCTATAATATTGACTATAAATGGTAGGATAGCATAGAATCGTATTATCGAAATCTATTTTATTCCGCGAGTATTAGATAGTCTGCCAATATTAAAACCGGCGAGTGATGATGTCCGGTTATTGCTAAGAAAAGTTTACCCTTTATATAATATCTTTCCCCCGCCATAAAATTACCAGCATCCTTTTGAGTTGCAAAAATAATTTGCAGCTCTTTAATATTTTTAGAATTTATTATTAGTGATTTATCGAGAAGTAAAAAATAGTAACTTTCCTTTTTATCTGTTTTTGGATTTTCTCCATAATTTGGCGGACCATAAAATTCTCTGAGTTCAATCTTTCCTTTTAAAATTATTGTATTAGAGTACTCGTATAATTTTAAGATTATTGACTCTGATGATATAACATTAGGTGCAAAAGGCGAAGGTGCTTCTTGCGAAAATAAAGAAAAATTTGCAAAAATAAAAATGACTATTATTTTTTTCATAAATTATTTTTTCATTTTTGAACTATACTGTCAAGTAATGGTGCGCAATAATGCAATAAAAAATAATGGCGAATTTAACACGGAGGTACGGGAGGAACACATGCACCTCCCGTACCTCGACTTTTCCATTCTGTGGATGGAAAAGTGTTAAATTTGCCGTTATTTTTTGCCGCCCCCGGTGCGGACGAAATGCACCACAAGTTGATACCCGATTGATACCCGGATCGTATTGACCGTTTGACTTTTTGCTTGTATATTCATTTTAAAGCGATCTTAATTTTAAAAAGCAAGGATAATCGTAAATGATAATTTTGAAGAAACATTTACTTTTTATTAGTGTAATCTTATGTCTAATTTCGTGTGTGGAAACGAATAATTCTGCGAAAGTAGAGATCCCCTTTTCACTTGAAAATGAGAGAATGATACTTGATGCAACTGTAAATGGAAAAACAGGCAGATTTCTTTTTGATACAGGTGCAACAATATCAGAATTCAAAACAAATAAAATAAAAATATGGACAGGAAGATATGTCAATGAAAAACATAAAGGGAAGACAAAAAGAGAAAATGTTTACATTCTAAATAAAATATATTTTGGTAGCACCGAATTAAATACACGCTCATGGTTCTTTAATAGAACAAATAGTATCACAGAAGAAGAAGGTTATGATGGATTATTAGGTATTGGCATTTTTGCGGGGCACTGGTGCGAGATTTCTTTTTCAAAAAACAAAATTATTTTACACAAAGAAAAACCTGAATATTACACAAAATCAATTAATGCATTTGTTGAAAATAAGTACAACTATCCCATTTTTATTCCTGTCATAGTTGATGATAATATTTTCAATTTTGAAATTGATACAGGATTAAGTCAAGGAATTTATTTTCCTAATGATATTGTAAAATTTAAAACATCATCAGATTATAAAAAAATTATAACAAACAGCGAAGTAAAAGACCAAAATTTAGTAAGAACAAATTCAATATCTATTTTAGATGAAATATATAATAATAGATTTGTCATAACAAATTCTTATGTATCAGCAAGGCGAAACCCGGAGTCAGATGATAACAATAACAATGCAGGGATATTAGGAATAAAATTTTTAAAATATTATGATATTTTATTGGATTTACGCAATCTGCGAGATGGAAAAACAACTGATTTGTATTATGATCCAAACACTGCAATTGATGAGAGAAACTATGGTTTTTTTACTTGTATGAAAGAACAACCTCAATTTGGTATAACATCTATAAAAATATATCAAACGTATATTGAAATCCGTGCTGTGATTCAAGACAGCATAGCATACAACAAGTTTTCAATAAAACCCGGAACCATAATTACAAAAGTAAATGGCAAGCCGATAAAAGAATTTTCCTTACCGGAACTTCAAGACCCATCTTTTTATCTTACGATAGATAATTATACTATTCTTGAAAATGGTTTGGAAAAAACTATTACCTCGAAGCCTTGAAGTGCTCCTATTGTTATAGCCTTTGAAACTGTGATACGATGTAAATATTACGGAGGGCGTAAATATGGAAACAGCATCACAGCAACCGCAAATGGGTCTCACTTTTGAACAAGTTTGGGCAGCACTCATGGAAACTCGCGCACATCAGGAAAAAACTGAAGAGTGCATAGAAAAAATGTCTGAAAGAGTTGATAAAACATCTGTACAGATTAAAAAAACTGATAAACAGATAAAAATGATGACGAGAAATCTTGGCGGTCTAGGCGATTCGCTTGGGCGGCTTATTGAAACACTTATTGCTGCAAAATTGTGGGAAAAATTTGACGCTTATCCATATAATTTAAAACGTGCGTATCAGCGTGTCCCTTTGTATGATGAAAACAGCAATATTCTTACTGACATAGATATACTCCTTTCAAATGGCGAGTATGCCATGGGGGTAGAAGTAAAGCGTGAATTTGACAAAAAAAAAGAGATTGATCATCATTTAAAACGTATGGAGTTAATTCAAAAATATCCACCTGCTGAATGTAAAGGTAAAAAATTGCTTGGAGCAATCGCAGGTGGTACTGTTGATCCTGATGTAACGGCGTATGCACATAGTGTTGGTTTTTTTGTATTGGAATTAACCGGAGAATCTGTTAGGCTTGCAAAAACACCTGCGGGTTTTATTGCTCGCCAATGGTAAAACTGTCTTGCTCCGTAATCATTAGATTGTTTACATTAGTGCCGTCTTTTTCTCTATTTTACAATTCCAATTTTACGAAGCCATGTCGATACGATACTGCGCACATTATTCATATCGCTCTCTCTAACACCAAGTGTTTCAAGTGATTTCGACTTTGCACTTGACGCAGAAATATCTTTTGAAACATTACCTATACCGCTTGATATATAAGTACAAAACGGAATAACTGTTTTATTGGAAAAATCATATTGCGCTAAAAAGCTGAGTACCGGTAATGCCGCACTTTGATACCAAACAGGTGTACCGACAAAAACAACATCGTAAGAATCCCAATTTGCAACTTTGCCAACAATAGGGGGCTTAAAGTTTTTCGCCTTCTCTTGCTTTACTTGATCCACCGTTGCCTGATAAGTTTTGGGATAAGCATTAACTGTTTTGATTTCAAAAACATCAACACTGATCTTCTGCGCGGTAAGCTGTGTTTTAATCTGCTCTGCTACTTTGCTTACATTTCCGGTATGCGAATAGTAAACGATAAGTGCTTTACTCGTAGTTTTGCTCTGCGCCTGTGCGCGCTCATTACAGCCAAACAACATAAAGACCGCTGTCATCAACATAATAATTTTCTTCATAATTCACTCCTACAAATTAATTTATGGGTACATCATATCAGAGGTGCCCTTATAGTTTTATTATAAAGGCGACGTACCTGTTGGTGGTAGATACAATTCAATCAAATTATTGCCTAATCCGCTCAAACATAGCTCGACACCCAGCGTAAAATCATGTAAAATAGGAATAGGGCACCTCTAAAAACTCATGCGCCGCAATCTTGCACCGTCTTTCTCCGCATCTTTTTGCCAAAAATGCTCGCCATAACACCATTAAGGCTTGCGCTTTTTGGCTTCAAGCTGCGAAAAAATCCGGCACAATCTTGCGTGCCCCTAGTTTTTAGAGGCGCCCATAAGGAGCAACTTATGGAAAGCGATTACAAACGGACAAAAGACATCTTGAAAGAAAAAATGTTACATCACTTGCCGCAAGCGGGGCGTTTTATAACACCCATTGATGGACTGCAATTTTTTCGCAAAGATACGCTTGATAAAACAGGGGAAAGCGAAAATTGTTTTTACAAACCGCTTATCATAATCGTTATACAGGGATTTAAGCACTCCGTGATAGGGAACGAAACATACCAATACGGCGAGGATTATTGTGTTACCTGCGGCATGGATTTACCGGCAGTAACAACACTTACTAAAGCCTCTAACAAAAATCCTTTTTTGTCTATTTCACTGTCTTTGGACAGACACCTTGTTTCACAGTTATTGGCAGAAGAAAAAAATAAAATTAACCACGAACAAAAGAGTGAGAAAAATGAAGAATATAAAGGAACTGCAATATCTGTGACAAAAACTGAAAAAAATGTATTAGACGCTTTTTTGCGTTTGATAAATTTGCTAGATACACCGCAAGAAATACCAATACTTGCCCCTATGATTATTCGTGAAATTCATTATCGTATGTTGTGCAGTCCGCATGGCTGCGTGATTAGGGCTGTGAGTGATGTTGGAACAAAGAGTAATAGAATTGCCGATGCTGTTTCATGGTTACGGGAACATTACACAGAGCCGTTTCATGTTGAGATACTTGCCGATAAGGTTAATATGTCCGTCCCAAATTTTAACCGCTATTTTAGAGCGGTAACAAGTTTGAGTCCCTTGCAATTTCAAAAACGTCTGCGACTCTGTGAGGCACAGCGCTTAATGGTATCGGTAGACAAAGACGCAACACAAGCCGCTTATGCTGTTGGCTATGAAAGCACCACCCAATTCAACCGCGAGTACAAACGTCTTTTTGGTGCGCCGCCACTGCGCGATACAAATTGGCGCAGGATATAGAGCTACGCGGTTTTTTGCTAATGGCTATAAGATAAATAAGGTATGCCGGAGTAATGTGAGCAATAATGCGATCAAAAGATGTATCCAGATGCCAATTCAAATCATGCGGTGTTATAAGGTATATCGCCATATATCCTACAAATGCAATAAAAACAGGAAGCAATATTAATATTGTTGCTTTTTTCCAATTTGGTATAAGACCTAAAACAAACGGTGCAATAGAAAGTAAAATAGGTAACCATAGCCAATTGTCGGAAATAATTTCTTTAAATAAATATATCCCTATTAATTTATATCTAGTTATATCAAAAAGTTGCTTTAACCTTTCTAATGTTTTGCCGGATATTACATCATTTTCTACCGGGTAACAAATCTTAACTGCAAAAAATAAAATTAAAAACACAAATGCGCCCATACATATTTTTAATAGTTCTTTTGGAATTAAAGAAAAACGTTTTTCCATAAATCGGAATAAAAAATAAGCACTTAAAAAAGCAATAGTCAACAACAGTCCTTCGTTTTTTATCATAATAAGGCTACCGAGTAATACACCTACAATAATATATGATATGTGATACCGATGTTTATTTTCTTCTGTTTCGGCGGAAGCTTCTTTGACGGAAGTTTCGTTAAAGTAAGTAACAAATACCAGCGCTAAAAACATTGTAAAAAGAGGGCCGCAGGCTGTCTGCTTAGCTAGAATTACCATTTGATACGGTGCAGCAAACACTAAAAGCATTATACAATATGCGCTTATGCGGCCTTTTAGCAGAGCTATAGATGACATAAATATTCCCATATATGAAATATAAAAAAGAAACACAGTAATTTGCGGCACGATAGTCGTGATTGAACCATAAGACTGCAACATCCTTGCATTGATGTATGGTAAAAGTAAAGGATAATCACTATGCTCATATCCATTTAGCATGACTGTTGATATATCGCCGCCGCTAAGCATAAGTGTTCTGGATTTTAGATTCCACATTGCCCAAGCATCCCACCCGCCATCCGGCTGTGAAAAAATTAAATTTTCTATAAACTTGCACATCCAGAATATTCCATAGAAAATTATTATTAAGTCAAAAATGTCAATTCTTCTAATATCAATTCTTCTAAAAGAAGAAATAAAATGAACAATTTGCTTAAATGTTTTTTTTCGCCATGCAAAAATAAAAACCGTAACTGTTATAATTGTATCAATAATAAGACGCAGATCGTACACAGCTTGAAAAAAGAATGCTATTACTCCGTAAATCGCGCCAAGACAGGTAAGCCCGACTAAAATTCCAAGAGAAAAGATAAGAACTATGCTACTTCTTCTTTGAGGCAGCCGGACAAATAAGCTGACAAGCGAAACTCCAAAAACAATGTTAAGAATGATTGAATATAAATAAATCAAAAGACTTCCTTTTT
>BTID01000232.1:0-7822 GCA_036245275.1 Termitinemataceae bacterium | reverse complement strand
TAGAAATGCAAGTTGAAAAATTAAACGGATTTTGCGTCAGGATAGTATATTATCAGTCAAAACTGATAACCGATCAGATCGTAAGCGGCGACAAATATGAAAAAATCAATCAGACAATCAGTATTGCCATTTGCAACTATGTTTTGTTCCCGAACAACAATGAGTATTTAAACAGATTTTCTATACTTAACGAAAAAACCAGCGAGCCGTTTACCGAAATCGTAAAATATGTTACCATAGAGCTACCAAAGGTGCCCAAAGAGAATGACGGGACGGCACTTTGGCCATTGTTACAATGCTTTTTATGCAAAAGCGAGGAGGATTTTGAGATGTTAACAAAAGAATATCCACAGATAGGAAAGATAGGGGTAAAGGTTAGGCGTTTGAGCTTGAGGCAGAAGTTACGTTTTATTGCCCTATCCCGCCAAATGCTGCGCATGGACATAGCCGACATGAAAGACACCGCCCTAGCAGAAGGTAGAGCAGAGGGTCTTGAGGAAGGCAGAGCCGCAGGTCTTGCGGAAGGTAGAGCCGCAGGCATTGCAGAAGGTAGAGTAGAAGGCCGCGCCGAAGCTGATGAAATTATCAAGGCGAAGGATGAGGCATTATCAGAGCAAGCTGCCGAAATTGCACAGTTAAAGGCACGGTTGGCAAGGAAAAATTAGCAGAAACCATGTTAATATAGCCGGTTGCAACAAAAAAAATGCCTGACACCAAAACAAAAAGGTGTCAGGCACACAAAATATAATGGCTGGAATTAGTCTTCTAATTCGCCTACAATTTCGATTGTTTCTACACCGTCAACAGATGCCTTTGTGTAAGAACCGCTGTTAAAGACAAGTGTTTTGCCTTTTTTAACGCCTGTGGCAAAAAGTGTCTCTTTTACTCCTAAAGAAGGTACACCGCCCACTGTTTTTGCTTCATAAATAAAGTAGTATTCTTTATCGACTTTTTTGTAATAGCCGTTTGATGTTTCAAGCTCATCTCTGTCTGCGGCGTTGTTTGTAAAACTCCACTTTTTACCTTTTTCTAATGTTAAAACATATTTCTCGCCAGGAGTTACACCATCATATTCGTAATCGCCATTTGCGCAAGCGCTAAAAACCAATGCTGCTGCTATTACAACAGCAAAACCAAAAAATTGTAATTTTTTCATAATTTATCCTTATTTATCCTTGTTGTTTATAGTCCCTTGGACTTTTGTTTTAAACTGCCCTAACAGGGCATTTTTTAATTAGTCTTCGATCTGTCCGATTATTTCGATTTCTACATATTCACCGTCAACAGATGCTTTTGTAAGTGCATAATAGCCGTCAATGATAAGTGTCTTGCCTTTTTTTACACCGGTAAAAGCCACAAAACCTTTTTTGGGTAAACTACCAGAATTCTGACTTTTAATAGCTGCAGTAGCGTCTGCAAGCTCGTCACTAGTTGCTGCAACGCTATTCTTAGTTACATCTGTTAAGTCTGCTGTTGAATCAGAATCGGTATAAAATTGGAACTCTTTGTCCACTTTTATATAATTACCCTTAGACTTCATTGCGCCTGTGGCTGTGTAAAAAGTATCAGCGGGACTGCCTGTCTGTGCATACAGAGTTCTTGTTTGGGTAGCTTCCCATGTTTTACCGGAAGACAATGTAATTGTTAACTTTGCCTTTGAATTGGGAAATGAATTTTTGTACTCAAATTCCCCATTGTTACAAGCTCCAAAAACCAATGCTAATGCAAGCACACTAGCAAACCCTAAAAAAATGCGTTTATTCTTCATAAACTCTCCTTGTTGTTTATAGTCCAATCGACTTTAATTTAATATCACCTCGACGAGGTTGTTTCAGTATAGAAAAAAAAAAAAAATCAATGTCAAGTGCTTAATTTAGGGGGGTGCCATTGTTTTTAGTGCGTACGCCTAGCAGTACAGCCGATAATATTTTACAATGATTGGGTAATGCAAAAAAAAATCTTTCTTGTGATTTTTATTTTTTTTATTGCAAGCTGTACGCTTGCATTTTCACGCGAAAGAAGCAGCAATACCGCAAGTTTTTTTAACAGCCCGATGGATTTTGGTATTGGGGTGGACTTTAACGGATATGCAGAGAACTCTATAACCTATGCTATTGCCGTTTCTGCGCTCTGGCGTTTTATGAACGAGTTGTCCGCAGGATTACGTTTTGGAGTCAATTTTGATTTTGATGTTACAAAAGCAATCGAAATAAGCTCTGTTGTTAACTGGTTTTTTATTCGCAGTACATTTTTTGAAGGCTTTTTAGGAGCCGAGCTTGGTTATGCTTCTGTATCGAAATCGGACATTACAAACTCATCATTTATTGCCGCTGTTAATGCGGGATGCCGTTTTTTATTTGCTAACGGTAAACGTTTCCCGCCATGGTATTTAGAACCGCATGCCCGTTTTGGATTCAACTTCCTGTGGGATGCCGGATTTGCTTTTGGGTTTAAGCTGCCCAAACGGCGCTAGTTGCCCTGTTGTAAAAACAACATACTTCATACTTTTCTAGTAATAAGATTTATATATCAGCATAGCTGAAATATTTTTTTTAGAGAGGTAGAATTATGTTTTGTTTTCAGTGTGAACAGACTGCACAAGGAAAATCTTGCAGTGCTAAAAGCGGAGTTTGCGGCAAGACAGAAAACGTTGCGTCATTACAGGACAAATTGACAGGTGCGCTTATAACTTATGCGCAGTGTGCCGGTGTAGAGCGCCGTCTTGTTATTGATGCCCTATTTGCAACACTTACAAATGTCAACTTTGACGAGGCTGCAATTAATAAAATGATTGCAGATGTACATGCAGTATCAAAGAATCAGGATGATTTTGATATGGCAAAATTGTGGAATGCTAGCGAGGATATCCGTAGTCTTAAATCACTTATTTTATTTGGTATACGTGGAATTGCAGCTTATGCTTATCATGCTGCAGTTCTAGGTTATACAAGTGATGAGGTTATCAGTTTTCTTTACAAAGCACTATGTGCCATAGGCGATGCAAGTTTGGGTATGAATGAGTTGTTACCATACGTTATGGAAACCGGCAAAATCAATTTTACAACAATAGAATTACTGGATAAGGCAAACACAGAAAGTTACGGAATACCATCTCCTGCTGCAATTTCATTTGGAATCGAAAAGGGTCCGTTTATTGTAGTAAGCGGACACGATCTGAGAGATCTTAAATTGCTCCTAGAACAGACAAAAAACAAAGGCATAAACATTTACACACACGGCGAAATGTTGCCGGCGCACGGATATCCAAAATTAAAAGAATATTCACACTTAAAAGGACATTTTGGCAGTGCATGGCAAAATCAGCAAAAAGAATTTGATGCAATTCCGGCTCCTGTTTTATTCACAACAAATTGTTTAATGCCGGCAAAAAATACTTACAGCGATCGTATCTTTACAACGGGTGTTACCGGTTTTTCTGGCATTGTACACATTGCCGAATCAGATGATGGAAAAAAAGATTTTTCACCGCTTATAGAAAAGGCAATTTCGCTTGGCGGTTACAGTGAAAAGAAAAATATGACGGGTATTAATGGAGGCAGCACGGTTACAACAGGATTTTCTGCAGGCACAATATTATCTCTTGCAGACAAAGTTGTTGATGCGGTAAAAAGCGGTGCAATAAAACACTTTTTTCTTGTAGGCGGTTGCGACGGTGCAAAAAAAGAACGCGCCTATTTTACAGAGTTTGTAAAACTTACACCTAAAGATACAATCATTTTAACTCTTGGCTGCGGCAAATTTAGATTTAACGATATTGATTACGGCGTTATTGCAGGGCTGCCTCGTGTTATGGATATGGGACAATGTAACGATGCTTTTGGGGCTGTAAAAGTTGCACTTGCTTTGTGCAAAGCATTTGGGTGCGGCGTAAATGAATTACCCTTAACGCTTGTGTTGTCTTGGTATGAACAAAAAGCTGTTTCAATTTTGTTATCATTGTTTAATCTTGGTATAAAAAATATCTATTTAGGTCCTAGCCTTCCGGCATTTGTTTCGCCTAATGTGTTAAAGTATTTAGTCGATAATTTTAATATTACACCGATTTCTACACCGGCAGAGGATTTAAAAAAGATTCTGGAAAAGTAAATCGATTGGAAGGAGGCGGACTTTGGAAAAATATTTACCGATACTAAAACACTGTCCGCTTTTTTACGCAATAGAAGAACAGGATATTCTAGGCCTTTTGGATTGTCTGAAAGCAAGTAATAAAGAATATGATAAAGACGATCTAATTTATTGCGCCGGAGATGAGATAAGCTCTGTAGGAATTGTTTTAACAGGTGCCATTCATATAGAGAACGATGATTATTGGGGTAACCGCACAATAATTTCGCGCATTTCACCCGGCGAAATGTTTGGAGAATCTTTTTCTTTTACAGAAGACAGGGAGTTATCTGTTAGTATTACCACAGCAGAGCCTACAAAAATTATTTTAATTGATTACATGAAAATAATCCGCGTCTGTTCATCGTCTTGTAAATTTCATACAAGGCTTATACAAAACATACTAAAGAATCTTGCCTGTAAAAATATTGCCCTTGTGTCAAAAATGGAATTTATCACGCAGCGTACAACAAGAGAAAAATTATTAAGCTATCTTTCAACTTGTGCACGTAATAAAAAGAGTGCATCTTTTACTATTCCGTTTAACCGTCAAGAGTTAGCAGATTTTCTTTCAGTAGAACGCAGCGCAATGTCGGCAGAATTAGGACGTATGCGTAATGAAGGTCTTGTTGTATTTAACAAAAATCAATTCAATCTTTGCAAATAGTTTAGAGGTGCCCTTTAGACTGCTTTGCCGTAAGTGCAAACAGGATAATTGCAGATAGGACAGTCAAGACACAAGCCGCCGTTGCCCATTGCAATAAAATCTTCTTTTGTCATTTTTATGCCGGCTGCAAGACGCGGCAAGACTATGTCAAGGATTCCTGCGCGGTTCTTTTTATAAAGTGCGCCGCCGGGTACGCCCATAATTGGAAGAGCGTCCTCAAAGTAGGCTAGCATCATCATAGAACCAGGCAGTAACGGAGTGCCGTAGCAAACCGGTTTTGCGCCGCTTTGAATGATAGCTCCCGGCGTGTTGTCGTCAGGGTCCACACTCATACCGCCTGTACACAGAATGATATCCGGTTTTGTTGAACGGACTTCTGCAATGCTGTTTGCAATATTTTCTGCGCCATCCCCTGTAATAATTTTTTTTGTAATTTGTATGCCGAATATTTTAAGTTTTTCTACAAGAAGCGGCGCAAACGCATCTTTGGTAATTCCTTTTTGTACCTCACTGCCTGTAATTACAACACCGGCTGATTTTAGTTTGTATGGCAATAGTTCAAGTACAGGATTATTATCTGCTATTGCTTCTGCTTCGCATAATAAGTGATCGTCAATTTCCAGAGGGACAGTTTTTACTGCGGCAAGTTTATCGCCTTTGTGTACAGGAAATAACGAAGTGCGTGTCGCTATAATTACACCTTCTATACTATTTATCTTTTTTTGACGTTCTACATTAACACGGAAAAGACCATCTATGTCTGCAAAAAGTTCTATCTTGCCTTCCTTTACAGCGGCCTCTACAATGCCTGTATTTCTGCAAATGGCAGCAAGCCGGTGTGCAGCTTCTTCTTCGTGGATTTTTGCGCTGTTTACAACTTTGCCTTCCTCCATTACGAATAAATTTTCTTTGCCCATAGCAAGCAGTAGAGCGATGTCTTCTTTTTGGATGATGTGTCCCTTGCGCAGAGGCGTGCGATCTGCAACACCTTCAACAAAACGCGAAAGATCATGTGCAAGTGTTTTACCTATTGCATCGTTAATATTAACTTTTATCATTACCGTTCTCCTTCAATTTCACATAACGTATGTTGCGTGCAGTTCCTTTGTTGCTATACATGCGTAACTCCAAATTTTGCAAATCTTTTATCCAATTCATTATTTATATATTCTTCTGCAACTTTTGTTATTTGGATTTTATCTTTTTGATGATGATAAGTTCTAATTTTCTCAAACGGAACATCTTGTTCAAATGAAGAAGGATATGTTCTACCTCTTAATTGCCTGTATACATCTAACAAAGATATACCATTTTTTACTGGACCTTTCATTATTTCCAAATCAGTAAATTCAATATAATAACGATAATTAGTCATAAATTCTTCCCAGCCTTTAAATTTACCGCTAATTACATTTTTTTCATCATAACCTTTTGAATATCCTCTCCCAACAATAATTGGTGTAGGAATATTATCATTATCGTATGATATAAGTGACATGAATATTTGATCTGTTGATTTTATACTTCTTGGACTAGTTGGAAAAAATGTTCTTTTTTTTGTAAAATCATTTTCATTTACAAAATATTCATTATTTGGATCAAATCTATGCTTTGCATCTGCCGCAAATTTAAGCCAGCCACCACAAATGTCATTTATATCTATCAAGGAATTTGTTATTAATGCTTGTTCAATAAAGTTATTATTCCAATTTTCATTGTTTATTTCAGTTATGTCAGCCCCTTGTTTAGATATATTTTTATTTACTGTACTTGATGTTCTTTCCGAAATAAGTTTGTTAACAATTTTCTTCTCTTCTAATATCATTTGTTCAGTAATAGTTGCTTTATTATCATGTGTTTGATTATAATCTTCAATTCTGCCCCAAAGTTCTTGAAAATAATTTGTACATTTTTGTATTACATTTTTCTCATTTTCAAATTTTATCCCTAATTCAATATTTGAGTATAATCCACCATAAGTATAATTTGCAGATGTAATAATTGAATAATTATCATCAAAAACATATAATTTCGTATGCAAATGAATCAATGCCCTGATTTCTGCCCCAGAATCAAGTAATGATAATAAACCGTCTAAACTATTAGCGCCTTGTAAAAAGTCTTCCCTATAAAAACGTGTAATAATTTTACATTTTAATCCATTTGATATAATTACCTTAGATAATTCCTCACATGTTTTTCTACCCAAAAACGGTGAGATTATAAGAATATTTTCTTGCGATTGAGAAAGGATTGACATAATTTCGAGACCGTGTTTCTCTGTAATAAGATCGATTGACATATTTACCCTCTAAATCATTTTGCTTTATTTTTCAAAAAATATCAACAAAGGAATGGCACATAACATACAGTTTACGCTGCGCCGCAGTAGCGGCTTGGCCTACTTTTCACGTTATACGCCGTTGTGGCTGCTTTTCCATGCGTGATTATATTAAGAATCTTTTTTATTGAAAAAATCCTTAGCAATATTTATATATTTATCGAAATTAGCATTTGAAAAATTACTTGTAACAATATATTCAATTTTATCTCCTATATTGAAATCATCAAATACTTTTATATCACGTGCAAATATGTGAAATTCGTCCCATAATCCAAATACTTTATTACTATTATCACGCCCTAAGGAGTATTCTCTTTTGATAAATCTTTTATGAAGAATTTTAGAATTACATTTAAAAAAATAACTCAATGATTCATATTTATATTTTTCCAATAAATATTTTATTGCTATCTCATGGTCATGTATAAAGCTATTTTCAATTATTAATGGATTATTTACCTTCATTATATTTTCTAAAATATGCATCAATACAAAAAAAGATGATTTACCAAAACATTTACTTTTTTCCCAGTTGTCTATTTCAATTGCTTTGCCAATTGCAGTTTTGATTGAATCTAAATTAAAAAATGGTATATCCAAAATCTTTGATAATTCCAATCCAAATGTTGTTTTTCCAGAAGCTGGATAACCTGTTATAATAATAATTTTATTTTTCATGTTTTTTT
>BTID01000231.1:0-8936 GCA_036245275.1 Termitinemataceae bacterium | reverse complement strand
CTTTACAAAGTTTACCTATATCGGTATCAAAAAAGCTCACCGATAATTTTTTTGTGCTTGTTAATAATTCATCGTAATATTTGTTTTCCGTTAAATACAAAAGAGATCTGTTTAATTCAATTTCTCTGCCCTGTATAAGAGCTTCCATACAGTTATGGAGAAGTGTGCCGAATGTTTCAAAACCTATACCGGCTTTTTTTATTAGCGTAGTTATTTCATCCTCAAACAATTCACCGTTGCTCTCACCATGAGTTTCAAAACTGCTTGCATTTAAGAAAAAAGTGATTGGCTCTGCATTCCTTATAAGTTTTGCCTCTTTATAAAAGGGTAAAGCATTTTTTATCTTTTCTCTTACATACTCTGTTCCAAAATCTTCTGTATCACTTTTTCTACCTAGTTCTTCTTTCTTTACTGCATTTATTTCAATAAGATTATAAAACTTTTTTTCTGCATCTGCATTGATAGCAGGTGTTAAAAGGTCAAAAAAACTAGGTGTGGGATTTTTTCTACCGTTTTCTGTTGCAGTAATAAATAATTTACTTTCTGCCCTAGTCATTGCAACATACAAAAGTCTTTTTAGTTCAGCGACCTCTTTTTTCTTCTCTTGCTCTTCTGCTATGGTATAAAAATAATTTAGCGGCTTTGCATCTTCCAGTTCATCTGCTGCGTTTAAGTTTATACAAGGTCCGTATTCTTTATCAAAATATATCATTTCATTATTGCCCTTATTCTTAGAACCGGAAGCTGATGAAATAATAAACACAATCGGAAACTCCAAGCCTTTACTTTTGTGAACAGTCATAAGCGAAACGCCGATTTTGCGCTCAAATGGTATATCTGATTCATTACCGCTTTTCTTTTGATCTTCTATGTAGTCAAGAAATTCCGATAAATTTTTTGCCTTTTCATCGCATATTTTTGCCATCTCAAACAAATATTCAAATAGTTCGCAATACTCATCAATTGTGTTGCTACATAAAAGATCGTAGCGGTAATCATTCCATAAGCGCAACACAATATTTTGCGAATCTAAAACAAGTGATAAACTTTTTATTTCTTCATAATATGCTTTTGCTTCTTTGAATAAATTTTTTTGCTCACAGTCTAAATCATTTTCGGCATTTAAATCAAAAGGAATTTTTGTGTTGTTAAAGTGAAGTAGACAAATCAATTGCATCTCATCATCAAAACGCATAAAAGGAGATTTTAAAACCGCCGCATAACTTAACGCATCATTTGGATAACAGACTAAACGTAAAACATTTACAATATCGTTAAGGGATGCTTCGTAAAACAAGCCCGTCTCTTTCATTGCGTTGTAGGGAATACCCAGATTGCGCAAGTGCTTTTCAAGCATTCCCTGCCGCCTAAGAGTGCGCTGTAAAACGGCAAAGTCGCCGTAATTGCACTTAGCATAAACTATGCCGCCATCTTCTCTCTTGCGCACTAAAACACCATCTTGCACCATTTTTTCTATACTGCGTGCAACAAACAATGCTTCGCACTCTTCTGCTCTAAGATAATCTTTTTTTGCCTCTCCTTCAATTTCTAAGCTATCCAAAATACAAATATTGAGAGAAGGTTTTTGGTTTTTATCTAAAGTTTCGTTTGAATAAAGCCGTGTGTAAGTTGCCTCGTAAAGCTCATCAGTGCCTCTTTCTTTTAAGAAAAGAGGTTCCGGGCCGCCAAAGAAAAAGTTAAAAGATTCTATCAATGAAGGATCTGATCTGTAGTTGTGATTAAGGTCAATCCTTTTTTCTATCTCAAGCAGCAGAGAGCTAAAAACAGAAACATCTGCGCCGCGGAATTTGTAAATTGATTGTTTTTCGTCCCCTACAAAAAATAATTTATTGCGGATAAGTTCACTTGGACTAGGAGTTGAATGTGCTTTGCGTTCAATATTTTCGGCTAACAGAAAAAGCATATCGTGCTGCAATAAATTGTTATCTTGAAACTCATCGCACATAATAGCCTTAAATTGTTTTTTATACATATCGCGAATATCAGGAAAATCAAGCAAAGATTGCAATGCAAGATTAGCTATGTCAGAAAAGGTTAAAATACCGGCTGTGCGTTTTTTATTGTTAAACCGTGCTTCAAAAGCATCAATCAAACTAAATATTTCTTTTATAGTATCAAAGTTTAAAATAGTATTGCCGATACTCGTAATGCTTGCAAAAATTTCACGCAATGGATCAAAAAGCTCTTTCGATGCACGGAAGAGTTTTTCATTATTAAAATCATGTAAATAATTTATAAACTTTAAGATCGCTTCAGAATCAGATAAATTATCAATATCAATTTTATTGACAGCAAGAAATTGATCCAATTCTTCTACGGCCTCACGCTTGTGTGCTTTTTTTTCTTTTTCGTTATTTATAAAAGCTTTTATTTCATTGATTTTTGAAACAAGTTTTTCGTAATGCTTTGTCCACTGCACACAAATTTCATCATGCTGTTTTTGATAATAGCCTAAGCAATTTAGCGGCTTTGTAATAGAAGACATTTTACTGTCAACTACTGCCGATACAAATATTCCCTCGCTCACTTCCCGAACACTTTTTGCGCAAATTAAATTTTGCAGATATTCATTCTCGCGATGTTCAAGAGAAAAAGGAATGGCGGCATTCCGTGCCATCTCGCATGCCGCTTCATCGTCTGATACAAAATCTCCCGGTATGCCGTAACGCGGTGCGGCTATTCGCGCAATCTGTGCATAAAAGCTGTCAAAGGTTGTAATTTGCGCCTTGTTAAATTCAAGCACTGCATTACGCGCATACTCATTGTCTTTGTGTTCAAGCAGTGTTTTGTAAATACGGCCGGACATTTCGTTTGCAGCCTTATTTGTAAATGTCATTGTAAGTATTTCTTCCGCTTTTAGTCCATGCTCCATTATTAAATATGCAAAGCGGTTAGCTAAAACTTTTGTTTTTCCAGAGCCTGCCCCGGCCGTTACTACAACATTTTCGTCTATGCAGATTGCCTCCCTCTGCCTATCATCAAATTCATTTTCCATTTATATTACGCCCTTTACAGAATTCCGCCTGAAGTATATGTTGTCCTGCAAATATGTTTATAAGTGCATTCAATACATGTCTCAAAATCTATCGGTTCATTTGATAAATTTAATTTTGTAACGCAATCGCGGTAAAACCTAATAGATTCATTTAGCACCAAAAGAGTATCTTCAAAATTTTCCCGTGTTGTTTTTTTTGGTTCATTATCGTTAAATATTACTTTAAGAGCTTTTGTGCCGCTTTCAATAAGGCTTACAAAAATACCGGCAGATACTTTTTTTTGTTCCTGTATCTGTTGTTCATATAACGATACATAACATGCCATTTGAAAATTTTTAATCTCGCCGTTTTCATCTTTTCTGTATGATTTTAAAGTTTTCTTCTGGACAGTCTTGTAATCAATTATAATCGCCTTCCCTTCTTTATCAAGCGAAACCCTGTCTATCCGGCCTGTTAAAAGCACCTTGCCATCATCCCACTCCAGCAATTTAGAAAACTCTTCTTCCAAAAGTTCTATTCGGTAGGAGTCAAAATATTTCCCTTCAACTTCAAGATAATCAGAGAGTATATTGTAGATGGATTTTGAGAGCGGCCTAAAAAATGGTTCGATTAAAATATTGTTGCGTTGTTTTTTTACAACGGCGCATGTAATATCATGTAGATGATCTTTGTAGCGTTCCATATTCTCTGCTTTAAATATTTTGTCATCTTTTTGTATGCGTCTAAATAGTTCTTCCAATATATTGTGAAATATTATACCCCTAGATTTATCGTCAAAGAGGAGGGCATTTAAAGGTAATTCCCACAATTTTAAAACGCAAGAATAAAGCCATTTTTTACGGCATGTAAAAAAAGCATCAAGATCTGTTGCAGAAGTTTTTACAATATTAGGCATTTTATTGTCAAGAATGTGCTGCAAGTAAAGCGGGTGTAATTTTTTTTCTTTTTGTTTATGTGCTGCATGTTCAGCGGCAACAATGTTTTGCCATTTTAAAAACGATTCTTTTTGAACAGGATATAAATTTATTTTGAATTCGAGTCCATTTGCCCAGTATAATTTTTCTAAATAAAAATTATCGATAGCTGTAGGGGGGACTGCGGCATTTTCTAAGTGTTCACTCCAAAAACTGTTTGGGATTTTCCAACCGCTGTAAGTATGACTTGATGCGCTTACAGAATAATGAGTACAAACATTTTTGTATGCACAAAAAGTTTCGCCGCCGGCACTATGATCTTCTAGGGAGAGTGATTTTCGTTTTTCGTTATTTAAAAATTTAAGCGGTTTGTGGCTTATGCTTGCATCGCTCTGATTTGCGTTGATAATAAAGTGGTACTTAAATGGTGATGTTGCGGCAATCGGGAAGGCAAAAACATTCACCCCAATTTCAGGCCGCCTTGGCACATATTGTTTTCGTTCAAGCATGGATAAAAAAAAGGCAAATGGATTATCCGGCATTAAGGCAGGAAATTGTTTTTCCAGATTGATTAGTTCCCACAGTTCATCTATGCAGCGGGATAAGACAAGTTCACATTGATCATTTTCGGATTGACCATTTTCAAAATTTTTCTCATGCGGCTGCAAAAAGTGTGTTCTAAAATCAAAGAAACTTTTTCTAATTGCAGCAAAAGTTTTTGCTCTAGTCATGTTTGTTAATGTAGTTTTTAGTTTTACATAGTATTCATGTAAATCCTCTTTACCGCTTACAAACAAAGCTGCTTCCCATACATCAACATATTTGTCATTTATATAATAACCGCAGACGCAATTGTTTCGCATTCCAAAATCAATCAATTCCTTATTGCGTTCTATACTGATCCATCGAATAAAATTATTAAACAGTAATTTCTTTAGCGATACAAATGTCCATTTAGTTTGCACACATTCATTGATAGCATTCCAAATAGCACCGCTGCCGTAATCTGTTAATGCTTTACCGCTGTGGCTGTGAAGTGGAATTCCATACTGCGAAAATTCTTTTGCAATATAAGGCTCTAAGTTTTTTAAGCCGCACACATTCAAAGCCATATCCTCATAAGGTACATTATGTGCTGTATGCAAATCCTGCATCTGTAATATAACAGAGCGTAACTCAGACGCAGAAGTTTCATACAATTTAAGTGTGCCTATTTCATCTGATTTTTTTATATTAACGGTTTCGATATGGTTAAAAAATTCATGACTTTTAAATATATTCTCATATTGAGAGAAATCCTCAATCAATTCCGGGTAAAAAATAATATATTTATTCCCATTTGCATCTTTAAGTCTCTGAGTAAATTCTTTTTGATTTTGCATTGCCAAAGAAAAATATGAAGCCTCAAAGAAACCGGTCGTTTTTAAAAATTCCGTATACATATTTTTTATAACAAGCAGATCTTTGTCTTCGTTATCCAAAGGAAGTCCCGACTCATTTTTGCGCTGCTGCCAATAATCCAAATGCGGCAAAATGCTTGCAATGCTGTGCGCAAACATATATCCCTCTTTTGCATATTTTACAGGAATAATTGATATAAAAGGCGTAAGAAGCGTAAGAGGCAATCCGTTAAGCGCTGTTTTTTCTTCGGCCAAGGCCGCATTTTCCTTAATAAGCTTATAGACAAACAAAAGCCGCATCTCGTAAGAAATGCTTTTTTTTGCGCCGCTTTCACAGTGAGGGTAAAAGTTTATCTCGATAAATTTATCCCATGCCATAAAACGGCCGCTTGCAAGCGTTATGCCGCCTTCAAAAGTGCATGATCGGCGCAGCCATTGTTTTGCATCAATATCACTTTGAAAGACAAAAAAATAATTTTTGTCTTTTAGATGCTGCTTAATTGCCGATTCAATTTCGTTCATTTTAAGAGTGCCATTTAATATTGTTTACTTGATATTTATGCCGTTTTTAAGTGACTTGAATCGTTTTAAAACATCTTCCTGTCCGTCTGCATCTTCCATATTAAGATATAGTGAGTAAAGAATATCCTTCTCGTTTTTTGCGTCAACCATAGCACCAAGTGAACTTGTATTATTTTCTGAAGATACATAGGGTTTGCCGTCGTAAGGGTAGCTTTTTTTCAACATCACATCCCAGCGATCTTCTGCTTTACGGCCAAGTTTAGAATCAGGCTTGTTGTTTTTTCTAAAAGAAAAGAAATTATTTTTTATACCGTCATATTGAAACATGATATAATCAATACCATATTTAATTCCGCTATCGGTTTTGTTATACGCTAAAGTTAAAAACAATTCGGATTTCTTTGACCATTCAAAAACATTTTTATCACTCTTTATAGAAACATTTTCGTAATTAAAATTAAACGAATTGTTTTTATTATCCGCAGAAAATTTTAGCGTTTTAAGAAAGTCGGGTATAAATTCTTTAAGAGATAAAAAAGTTTCCCAATTATCAAAATCACTTACATAAGCGGCATGAATATGGTCGCAAACTTTTTTTATATCCCACTGATACATATCTCTATTTGCTGTTTGTTGAACAGTCGATACCATAATCGGTCCGCCTGGCAGGGGCAATATATAACATATCTGCATTTGATCGGCATAGTCTATAAGCCATTCTGTTGTAATCCATGTTTTGCCTTGCATGTCTTTGTAGCGGCCTACAGTCAAGGGTTCTCCAAACGAAAGCACCCTGTAATCATTGTTGTAAAAACGGCGCACGCTTTTGTTGTTTTTTAGTATCAAGTCAAAAAGAAACTTAGGGTCTGTATTGATCTGTTTTAAATCAGCGCTGCGCGGTTTTTTTATGCGCGATATTGTAAAGTCCGACAACTTTGCAGAACTAAGCTGCCCGTCATCAGGCAATTTTACACCGTTGGTTTTAAAGGAAGAAAGCGCCCATGAATTATCATCTCCATCAACAAAATCAACTTCGGGGAAAGGAGAAGATGGCGAGAAATCGATAAGGTAAGTATTGTCCGGACCATCTAAATATTTTGGCGCTTCGCTAAAAAGTTTTTCCATCTGATCAACATATTGTTTGTATAATTCATCACATAAGTTTTTTCGTACCGTGCTGTAATTTGCAGGCAGTTTGACATTTGCGTTGTAGCTGTTTGAAAGTTTGTTGGCAAGAATTGCATGACCTGTGCGCGTTTTTGTAAAGTAGACCAGTTTATCATGGGGAGCGGCTTTTAAAACGGCGGAGGGGATCGTATACTGAATATTATCTTTGCGTGCAACCACAACGCCTAATACAGAGCCCTCGCGTGTAATGAGCGGCCCGCCTGAATTGCCCGGGCTTGAATCTGCCGATGTTTTTAGTATATCCCAGCGCCCGCTTATAGGTTCCGGATCTGTGCCGAGAATTAGCCCCTGCCGCATTACAATGCCTTCTCCCAATGCGTTTCCCACGGTAAAAGCCGTATCGCCTACAGTCCATTTTTCGGTAATGGGCATAAAGCTCGAAAACGTTCTATCCTTTACCGTGCAGGTTACAACATCACGTTCATTTGATGCAGACATTATTTGGTCAATTTCGTACACAGCGTGCGATGAGTCCCTTATGTAATATTTTTCGTGAACCAAACTTGTGCGGCCTAAATCCAAAACATGGAAAGCTGTTGCAACTTCTGTTTTCGAAATTGCAAATGCTGTGCCTATCGATTCGTATTTGTCGTTGCGGATTTTAAAAGGGATACTTTCTATATCCAATTCTTTATCGTACTTCATGCGGTTGTCAGGCGATTTATCCACGACCACTTCAAAAACAGAATTCTGTATAAGCTTAAAAGCCTCTGCACTGACATTTTCCTGCGCATTTTGTGCCGCAACAAAAGAAACTACAAGTATAAAAATAAAACATACAAAAACACTTTTCTTCATCACTATTCCTTATTCTAATTGCCTGTTTGTCCTCTATCCAAAATAAATTCCACTCTACGATTCTTCCATCTTGTGTTCGGGTCCTTATTATCGGCTACCAATTTTGAGCCGCCCATACCTTTTGTTTCAAGCAGCCTATCTTCTTTTACACCGAATTTTACAAGCTGCGTCTTTACAAAATCAGCACGCGATTTTGAAAGCGGTTTAGCAGCAAGACCCCAGCTTCCATTCTGATTTTCCTCTGCTTCGGTTTTTGTTATGCTGTTTGCGTGTCCCTCAATCGCAACCTTATACTCTTTAAACTTGTTTAAAACAGTTGCAATACGTTTTAGCCAGCGCATATTGTTGTCTATTATTGATTGCTCAAGTCCCTGAGATGGGTCATCTTTTTTAGAAACAAAGTCTGCATGGTCTGCACGGAATATTATCGTAGGAACCTGCATTTTTAGTCTACCATCTTCAACAATAACCAGTACATCAACATAGATGGTGCCTTCTACTTCCGCCTTTTGTCCTTCAACATCAGTTACTGAAAACTTAAACGGATAATCCATTGCAGACTGAACAAGCTCCTGTTTGTTTGATTTTCCATCCCATAGTATAGGCTCGCTTGTAACTTGCGATTTGCCGCTTATTGTCCAAAATGGAATGTTAGACCTCTCTTTTTGAACTGCCGAAGGATCCTGCGTTTCAAAAACTTCAAACTTCCATGACTCAAGAGGTAATGAGGGAGACAATACGCTTAGATTGATAATGCACTCATCATCCTTTCCATCGTTGTCCGGACTAAAAAAGTCAGGTTTAATTTTTGCAGAAATTTTCGGAGAGCCGCTTGAGCAAAGAAAGGCAGGACTTTCTGTAGAAACTTTTGTACCGTTTAGGTAGTTTATTGTTAATGTTCCCGAAAACACACCGTCTACGAAAGTTCCATTTGAGTTTTTGCCGTCCCAATTTATAGATGGCTGCAATGCGCCGCTTTCGTTTTTTGTGTATACAACTTTTTTATTTTCGGTATTTACTATACTGAATGTCCAAGTATCAATGTCTTTTGTAACAGAAGCTGATAATGTAAAAGTTTGCGATTTTGTTTTATTACC
>BTID01000230.1:0-10076 GCA_036245275.1 Termitinemataceae bacterium | reverse complement strand
CAATCACTTGATTATTTAGTACCTGATGATATATATTTAAATAAAAGGCATGATATGCCGATAATGAAAGTGGCTTAACACACCTACTTTTTTTAAATTTTTTGTATAAAAAATTCGGCGCAGTTCATTATGTCTACCCGCAAAAATCCTAACCCATCTAAGCACTCATGCAAACCTCAATAATCATAGTCAACTACAACACAAAAGAATTCCTTTTCAACTGTATAACTTCAATATATAAAAATACAATAGATATTGAATATGAAATAATAGTTTGTGACAACGCTTCAACTGACGGCTCGATAGAAATGATTAGAGCCAATTTTCCAAACGTGATTTTAATCGAGAATAAAGAAAATATTGGATTTGGGAGTGCAAATAACAGGTGTTTGGCTATAGCAAAAGGTAAATATATCTTTTATCTTAACAGCGATACAATTTTATTAAACAATGCTGTAAAACTCTTCTTTGATTATTTTGAAACACATAATGACACTCAAATGCTAGGCGCACTTGGGTGTAACTTGTTAAATGAAAATCATGAAATAATACACTCTTATGGTGATTTTCCTGATTATAAAAAAACGATTATGCACTTTGAATGGCTTGTGACTACTGTTGCCGTAAAAACTTTTTTTTTTATTTTACACATTAGCATAAAGATGCGGAAACAGAAATCAAAAAAAACAACTGGAGAAATATCAGGCTACATTACAGGAGCAGACTTGTTTGTAAAAAATAATAAGTATGCTTATTTTGATGAAGATTTTTTTTTATAC
Organism: Termitinemataceae bacterium; assembly: GCA_036245275.1. GTDB lineage: Bacteria > Spirochaetota > Spirochaetia > Treponematales > Breznakiellaceae > BTID01. Next base: position 9,297 of record BTID01000230.1, on the reverse strand, counting down.
TATGAAGAAGCTGATCTACAACATCGTATGATGAGTGATAACAAAAAACGTGTTATTATTGAGGGTCCGAAAATTATCCATTTAAACAGCGGATCAAATAAAGATAACAAATTTTTTTATAGGCATTTTTCATTCTCTGTTATACAAAGTTATATTTCAAGTATTATTTATTTTAAGAAGCGCGGAGAAAATTGCCGTATCTTAAAACTTCTTATCATAATACTGTTATCAAATCCACTTGTGATAAAAAATACTTATCCTTATATAAAACAAATTAAAAAACTATAATGCAGAAAACAGTGTTAATTAACGGTTATTTCTTATGTCGCTCTTTTACCGGTATAGAGCGTTACGCAAGCGAAATAACAAAGCGTCTTGATAATTTATGTAGACAAAACGAAATAGCAATAATTATTCCGGGAAATTCAAAAAATATTCCCTCATACAAAAATATAAAAATAATTCTTTATAAAAAAAAAATACAGCATATAGCATGGCAGATGTTTACATTGCAATTTTTTTTACTGCGTCATAGACAATATACCATTCTTGAGTTTGGAAATACGGCTTTGCCTTTTGCGCCCGGTATTGTTTTTTTACATGATATTTATTGTGAATTTTTTAAGGAAGATTTTTCAAGTTTTCGTGATAAACTTGTACGTCTTTACAGCAAGGCGCAATATAGACTAATTGCAAAAAAAGCGAAACAGATATGCACCGTATCAAATTATAGTAAAAATCAAATAGCAGAAACTTATCATATAAGCCCAGATAAAATAAAAGTAATTTACAGCAGTTGGGATCATTTTAAAACAGTAGTGCCTGATAACTCAATTTTTGAAAACTACCCTAGCCTACTTAAAAATTCTTTTTACTTTTCACTCGGCAGTTTATCAAAACGAAAAAACATAAAATGGATTATAGAATATGCCGCTAAAAATAAAGACACAGTTTTTGCAATAACAGGCTCTGAACTGCCGACTGTAAAAATAAAAGAACTTAATGCTCTTCCTAAAAATATAATTTTGTTGGGTTATTTAGATGACGGAAAAGTTAAGGCGCTTATGCACTCTTGTAAGGCATTTATTTTACCATCATACTACGAAGGATTCGGACTAACTCCACTAGAAGCACTAAGCTGCGGTGCGCAAATAATTATTGCAAATGCCGCTAGCCTTCCTGAAATTTACGGGAACACTGCTCACTATATAGATCCATTTGATACGAATATAAATTTAGACGATCTGTTAAAGGAACCTGTAGAAAAACCGGATGGTATTTTAGAAAAATATTCATACAATGATTCATCTGCTAAAGTCTACAATTTAATTAAAGAGTTTCTCTAATTAAAGACTACCTCTAAGGAAAAAGTAAAACATGATAGATTATTTAGAACAACTGCTCCGTAACTATCCAAAACTTTTACCAATAAAATCCGGCATTGATGATTGTTATAAATTGTTGCAAAGTACTTTTGAGGGCGGCGGGAAATTATTGCTAGCCGGAAATGGAGGCAGTGCCGCAGATTGCGACCATATTGTAGGTGAATTAATGAAGTCATTTGTAAAAAAACGTCCATGCAGCAGTAACTTTGCCGATAAACTAAAACTTGTATGCGCAGGCGATACCGAAAGCGCCGCCTATATTGCAGAAAATATTGCGCTTCCCCTACCTGCAATAAATTTATGTTCACATATTGCGCTTAACACAGCCGCTATAAATGATATTGGAAGCGACATAATGTTTGCACAATCAGTTTGCGGGTATGGTAAAAAAGGTGATACATTTTTAGGCATATCAACTTCTGGAAACTCAAGAAATATTTATTTCGCAATGATTGCGGCAAAGGCACATGGCCTAAATACAATTGTATTAACAGGAGGCAATGGCGGGAAAATTGCACCCATTGCAGATATTGCAATTATTGTCAGAGAGAGCGAAACATACAAAATACAAGAGCTGCATTTACCTATTTATCACGCCATTTGTTTACAGCTTGAGGAATATTTTTTTGGACATTAAAACATCCGAAATGACAGTTGTAATAGAAGCTGGCGGTAGAGGAACTCGTATTGCATCGATTGCATCTGATATTCCAAAACCAATGATAAGCATTTGCGGCAAAAGTATTTTGGAACACCAGATCGAAAATCTTAAAAAAAACGGCCTCTCAAAAATCATTTTGGTAATTGGGTATTTAGGAGGAGTGATACAAGAATATTTCGGCGATGGTTCAAAATTTGGCGTAGAAATAGATTACTATGTAGAAACTGAGCCTCTAGGATCCGCTGGAGCACTTTTTAAAATACGCGAAAAAACAAGCAGAGATTTTTTAGTTATAAATGGCGATATAATTTTTGATGTTGATTTTTCTTCTTTTATTGAATTCCATAAAACAAAAAAAGCAATGTGTTCTTTGGCTGCACATCCAAACAGTCACCCATTTGACAGCAGCCTTTTAGTTACAGATGATAATCAATGTGTTAGCGCATGGCTTAGCAAAGAAGATAAAAGAGAATACTATTCCAATTTGGTAAATGCCGGTCTGCATATTTTATCTCATTCATTACTTGACGAGGCAGAAAAAATATGTGATTTTTCAAAGAAAAAAATTGATCTTGATCGTGAAATTATCAAACCGCTTTTACATACAAAGAAAATATTTGCATATAGAACATCAGAATATATAAAGGACATGGGAACACCTGATCGTTACCATCAAGTAGAAAACGATATGCAAAGCGGCATTATAGCTCTACGAAATTTATCCTGTAAACAGCGCGCAGTATTTTTAGACCGTGACGGCACACTCAATAAAGAGAGAGGCTTTATAACAAGCCCTGATGATTTAGAGTTGATTGACGGCGTAAGCGATGCAGTAAAAGCTATAAACAAAAAAGGTTTATTGTGCATAGTCATTACCAATCAACCTATAATTGCACGAGGGGAGGCGAGCCTAAGCCTATTGCATCTTATACATAAAAAATTAGAAACAGAACTAGGATCACAGGGTGCATACATTGATGCAATTTATTTTTGCCCCCATCATCCTGACAGTGGATTTAGAGGAGAGAGACCTGAATATAAAATTGATTGCGAGTGCCGCAAACCAAAACCGGGTATGTTATTAAAAGCAGCAAAAGATTTTAATATTGATTTATCCGCCTCCTTTATGGTGGGAGACTCTACAAAAGATGCAATTGCCGGAAGCAGAGCAGGCTGTAAATCATTTTTACTTAAAACAGAAAAAAATACAGAATTACCGCAAGGCGCGCAGTGGATTAGCAGTCTAGGAGAATTTGTTTTAAAATATTTGTAGGGCACCTGTAGGAGAAAATGTACACAAGAGAAATATTGGCGCATATAAATTCACCTATTCAAAATGGACTTGCCGTACAAGGAACATGGAATACTCCATTTGATATTGTTGATCTAAAGAAACTTACAAAACCATTTTTTATAAAGTTACCCCAATGGGTACTAAAATTCTTTATTAAGGAATGGCAGAACTTTTATATTCAAGAGGGTGATTTTTATTTAACTGCATTTATTGCAGATATGAAATATTTTAGTTTTGTAGAATTATTTTTTTTAGACAAAAATAGCGGAAACACCATACAAGATTTTAAAATATTTCCTTTTTCAAAATGGAAATCGGTAAACAACTTAAAAAATACCAATATCAGCGCAGATACTTCTGATTTTTCATTTAAGGTTCATAACTGGCTTGACTCTCATTCTGTGCGTTTAGATATTGATATTGCAGCAACTTTTGACACGCTGAATTTTACAGCGCAACTTGAATTTGATTTTGATGTTCTAAAAAGCACTCCGCTTTGTGTTAATCTTCTATGCGCAGAAAATCGATGCCTTTATACATATAAGGAATTATCGGCAGTGCGCGGCAGAATTATATGGGGCGAAAAGCGGATTGTTTTACACCGAAAAACTTCAACCGGTTTATTTTGCGATAACAAAGGTTACTATCCGATAAAATCAAAGCTAAGTTATTGCAGCGCTTTCTGGAAAGACGAAAACGGTCAAACTATAGGATTTAGTCTTTGCGAAAAAAAGACTAAAAATAAAAATGAAAATAACGAAAATGTTCTTTGGGTAAATGGGATAATAACTGCGCTTCCTGCGATACGCATTACACAAGTACAGGATGGTGAAAATTCGGAATGGATAATTCAAGATTTAGAAGGTATGGTTGATTTAACTTTTAGACCGAAAAAGAAATTTGAAAATAAGTTTTCAGTTTTTCTTTCTAATTTTGAACATAAAATTCCAATGGGTTGTTTTAATGGTGTAATTTTAGACAGTTGCGGCAATGCTGTTAAGCTGCATAATTTTTTTGGAGTTGCTGAAATAATTGATTTTAGAATATAGGCATATAGGAAAATAATGATTGGGGGTAAAAGTGGCAGATAAAAAACCGGTTTATGCACCGGGAGAACTTGATAAAGTAAAAAGCAGACTCGGTCCAATAAACGAAAAAGAAGCCAAACGTATGCAGCAAATTCTAGGCGGCGAAATAGGAGTTGAAAAATCTGTACAGCAAAAAGAAAAACTAAACGGCAGCGGCAAGGGAGGAAGCGCCGGCAAAGGAGGAGGAGGCGGTAGCAGCGGTGCAAAAAAACCAAAACGGATTGTAGAACTGCCGCCTGAAGACGATGAGACCTTAGAAAGTAATAAAAGAAAAGAAGAAAAATATATAAAATTTCCTATCGCCATTGCATCATATAGTGAGCGGGTGAAAATGGACATACTTGCAGGAGAGGGCGAATATGGAATAAAAACAGTTTGGCAAGTCTTTATATCGCGAATTTCTTTTTTTAAGCCGCCGCCTGATAAACTAAGCCGGTGGTTTGTAAAAGATATGATAAATGAATATTACGATCAATTTGAAAATATTGTTACACAAACCCGCCTTATGTTTCCGCGAAGTAATTTAGAGCTTACTACAAAACTAAAAAAAGCATCTCTGTTTGCATATAATGTACTTGATACTATACGCCAAATTAGGCTTGATACAATGACTTCTGAAATCGGCCATGTACAATTGCATCCAAGAGACGCTCTTGCAAATGAGTTTGCTTACTTGCTTAGAGAAATATATAAACCCATTTATCTTTTGCAGCGTCTTGATGTTGACAATCACATAGCCGAAGCTTATAACACTTTATATAAAATTATTTTTTTAGATAATCCGAATTCAGAAACAGAAAAATTTTTGTCAACAATTCCTTCCTGCCTTGCCTCATGGCAATACATTTCTATAAAAATAAAACGGCGGCTTTATCCGCTTTTGATGAAGTTAATCTCTGATCAATTTTATGATTACCAAACATTTTTTAGAGAAAACGAAGAGAAAATTTCTGTATTCTTAGGTGTAGAACAAAGTAATCAAATTATAGCACCAGGTGGTGTTCCGCTTGGCGTAGAAGAATCAGAAAAAGAAATTAAAGAAGTTAAAGAAATTAAAACCGAGAGCGGTGATTTAGACGATATTATACTTAACGCAGACTCTACAAATGAGGCGCTAACAGAAGATCGAGTAAAAGAAGCCCAAGAAAAGGATCTTAATAAAATACTTGAAGATGGAGTAAAAGAAGAAAAAGAAAAGGCAGCTTTAGCTGAACATAAAGCTGTAGAACATGGTGTTAAAATTTTAAAAACATTATTTCCAAAAGCCGGTTTTGAAGACTTAAATGAACTAAATGATTTTTATCCGTATTTTGCAGATGTTGTCGAATTGAAAAAGAATTCAGAGCTTATTGCTCCAGAAGATCCTATCCAGTTTGCATTAGTTCTTTCGCAAAGTGTAGAAGAATTACTTTATGGTTTTAGGGCAATTAAGTTTAAACAGAATGATGATTCAAAACCATTAAATTCTATCATTGATGACTGGCACGAAGCACTGACCGAAAGTTTTGAGCGTCAATATCTACCTAGAGTTTCTGAATATGCGCATTATTATGAACACCCGGGACAAAAAACAACACCTTATATTTCAACTCTCATAACAGATTTACATTGGATTAGAAGATATTATTTCTTGCCGTATTATGATTATAAATCTCCAAGTCCTCCATCATTTAAAAAATCCGGTGTTGTAGCACTTTATCCCATAGTACGGCATTTGCGAAAAGAATTAACAGACTATGCCGCCGCAATTGATATTGCAAATAAAAGCGGCGGGCAAGAAGCCGGTGCACATGTAGACGGCATTCTTAATGCATGGGAACCTTATTTCTTTCAAGTTGAAAACCCTCTCTCAAAGCGCCTTAATCGGCTACTTGGAAAATCGCAGCGCACAAATGTTTCTTTAATGTTTTTTACTCTTGCAATTGTTACTGTTCTTGATAATCACTTAAATAATCCGCAAAGCAATGCATACAGCAAAGTAGTTACAAAACTATTTAGAAGTTCTGATTCAGACGGAAGAGTTCCTGTATTATGGGTAGAAAAGAAAACGGACACAATGGAATTATTTAATTTAGCACTTAGAGCAAGGCAAAAGTAAAAAAATGAGTGTTTACCAAACAGAGGGCGGATATTTACTTCTTGAAAACGATGTTGACTATGACTATCTTCTTGATTTTATTATTGAAACTAACTACGAAGAAGAGTTTTGTTTATCTCTTGATTTCCAGCCGCATCGTCTTGATAAAATGATGAAGGCAGGGTTTCTTGTTATGTCCACTGCTATAATTAATGAGGGTAATGACCCTAAAAAAATTTTTATCCTGCTTCCTAAGCACCATAAAATGCGTTCAATTTTATTTTTTGACAATTTGCATATAGGAAAAACTGTTAAGCGTTTTCTAAAAAATTATGAATTAAAGATTGATACTGATTTTGATGAAATTATCTCCATGTGTATACATACACATGGAGATGATTGGCTCACCAGGCCGCTAATAGAAAGTCTAAAACAAATAAGAGAAAATGAACATTCCCTTACAAGACCTTTTTCGTTTGCTCTATACAGAGGGAGTAAATTAACAGCAGGGGAATTCGGCGTGGTCAGCGGCAGAGTTTATACAAGTTATTCCGGCTATTACATAGAAAATAATGCAGGCCGCGTTCAAATGATACTAACTGCCATTTTTTTGCGGGATAACGGTTTTGCATTTTGGGATCTGGGAATGCCTCTTGATTACAAGTATTCACTGGGTGTGCATGACGTAGATACAAAAAAGTTTCTAGAATTATTTAGAGGAGCACAATGAAAGTTTTAGTAATTGGAGGAGCAGGATACATAGGCAGCCATGTTGTTCTGGAATTATTGGGCAATGGACACAAAGTTAGTGTTTACGATAATTTATCCGGCGGAAGTACCAAAAATCTTTTTAAAGAAGCTGAATTTATACAGGGTGATATTTTAGATTTTTTAGGATTGCTTGACGCAATGAATGGTATTGATGCAATCGTTCACCTTGCCGCATTTAAAGCGGCAGGAGAATCTATGATAAAACCTGAAAAATATTCTGTAAATAATATAAGCGGCACAATACAAATATTAAATGCGGCATCTGAAAAAAATGTAAAATATATTGTATTTTCTTCAAGTGCAGCAGTTTATGGGGAGCCTGTTTATTTGCCTATTGATGAAAAGCATCCGCTAAACCCGGAAAACTATTACGGCTTTACAAAACTTCAGATAGAGCTTATTTTAAGCTGGTATGAAAAACTTAAAGGTCTGCGCTTTGCCGCCTTGCGGTATTTTAATGCATGCGGATACGACAAGGAAGGCAGGGTAAAAGGACTTGAACTTGCGCCTGAAAATTTAGTTCCCATCGTAATGGAGGCGGCAATCGGTAAAAGAGAATGTATAGAAATATTTGGCAGCGATTACGATACGCCTGATGGGACCTGCATACGTGATTACATTCATGTAAGCGATCTTGCAAGTGCTCATTGCAGTGCGTTAGACTACATAAGTAAAAATAACAAAAGCATTACTTGCAATTTAGGAAGTGAAACCGGAATATCTGTAAAAGAAATGATCGAAGCAGCTAGAAAAATAACAGGTAAACCGCTCCCTTCAAAAATAGTAGGCCGCAGAGCAGGCGACCCCGTCAAAATAATGGCATCATGTGATATGGCTAAAGAGCTTCTAGGCTGGAGCGCAAAATATTCAGATGTAGAAACATTATTACAAACTACTTGGGATATGTATAAAGGAGACAGTATATGAAAGGGCCGATTTTAGTAATACTCTCAGGCGGAATGGGCAGCCGGTATGGAGGTCTTAAACAAATTGACCGCATAGGAAATTCAGGAGAGGTACTCATGGATTATTCTGTGTTTGACGCACTGCGTGCAGGCTATAAAAAAATTGTGTTTGTTATACGCCATGATATTGAAAAAGATTTTTCTGATATTGTACTAAAACGGATAAAAAATCATGTTGATTACGAACTTGCATTTCAAGAAATAGATACACTAATACCGGAAGACATTGTAAGTTTTATAAAAAACAGCGCTCGCACAAAACCATGGGGAACAGCACATGCTCTGCTTTGTGCAAAAGAATTTATTGACGCTCCTTTTTCGGTAATTAATGCGGATGATTTTTACGGAAAAGAAGCATATCAGGTTATGGGAAAATTTTTACAACAGGACAATTTAAAAGAGGGTGCTATCGTTCCATACCGGCTTGAAAACACATTAAGCGAAATGGGAACAGTTTCCCGTGGTGTTTGTTCCATAAAAGACGGCTGCTTGCAAAGCGTTGACGAAATGAAGCTTATCGAAAAACAAGACGGAAAAATTTTTAACACTTTTGATGACGGCAAACGGCTTGACTTCCCCAAGGATACTCAGGTCTCCATGAATTTTTGGGGCTTCCCTTTTGAGTTTATTTCTGAGGTGCAAAAATATTTTGATGACTTTATTGCAAGAGATGGCAGGGAACCTAAAAGTGAATGTTATGTTCCGCTTGCCGTAGACTTTTTTATAAAAAATAAAGGACTCACTGTAAGATCTTTAGATGCAAATGCGCTGTGGTTTGGAGTAACTTACAAAGAAGATAAAGAAGCTGCGATACAACGCATAGCAGAGCTTACAAAACAAGGTGTATACCCAGAAAAATTATGGCCGTAATACACTAAAGGCGCCAAAGTCCAAGAGCAGGATTTTTTATAAAGAAATATTCCTCTTTGTTTTTTGTTACATTCCATCCTGAATGTATATTATGCACATCATAACACAGTTCAGCATCGCCTGCCTTAGCCCAATGAAATCCAACACTTTCAATTTCTCTTTTACCGATAAGTGAGGGCACGCCAT
>BTID01000229.1:0-13790 GCA_036245275.1 Termitinemataceae bacterium | reverse complement strand
ACCCTTCTTATAAAAGACGTAAAAGTAGGATGCCATGCCTATATAAAAGGTGCGCTTAAACTAAAAAATATTACGATATGTTCCAGTGCCGATGAGGTTTCGCAAATTGGAGAAGGTGTGGAAATGGTGAACGGCATAATGGGTTATGGCAGCAAAATTTTTTATCAGGCGATTGCTGTGCGTTTTGTGATAGGGCGCAACTGTCAGCTTAAATACGGAGCGCGTCTGCTTAATTCAGTGCTAGGTGATAATTCTACAGTTTCGTGCTGCGAGTTACTCAACAACTTGATTTATCCGTTTCATGAACAACATCACAATACATCATTCTTGATTGCTGCAACTATACAAGGTCAGTCTAACATTGCAGCCGGTGCGACTGTCGGATCGAATCATAATTCACGTTCAAGTGATGGCGAGATTTTTGCGGGGCGCGGTTTTTGGACGGGGCTTTGCTCGAACTTTCGGCATAACAGCCGTTTTGCATCGTTCATATTGGCTACAAAGGGCACTTATGCCAATGAGCTTAATATCATGTATCCGTTTTCTCTCATTTCTGTTACGCGCCAAAATCAAAAACTGATCATTATCCCCGCGTATTGGTTTATGTACAACATGTTTGCGATCATACGGAATAAAAGCAAGTTTACCGCGCGGGACAAACGTTTTATAAAAGCACAGCACATCGAAATAGATCCCTTTGCCCCTGATACTATGCATGAGATTATTACAGCCTTAAAACGCATTATTGAATTGACTGCTCTAAGTTTAGGACCGGGTACATCATACCAAGCGGCAAAAGATTATCTGCATCGTAATCCTAATGCAGACTTAACGCTTGATGATCCGTCGTGTCAACGTAAAGGAAAAACACGCCTCATAAAAGCTGTACGCGGCTACAAAGAATACCGCAAGGTGGTAAAATATTTTGCAGTTAAAACACTCCTAGAATACGGAAAATCTGCTTCAGGCAGCGTTCCCCATCTTGGCATTGATTTTTTTGCAGACATTGCAAAATTGCCATTATATACTGAGTGGGAAAATGCGGGCGGACAAGTAATACCATCAGTTTTAGTTGCGGAACTTTGCAGTGATATTGTGGGCGGAAAAATAAAAACATGGGATGACGTGCATAGTTTTTATGATCGCTGCTACAAATCATACCCGCAGCACAAGGCACGTTATGCCTTATACCTTCTTGAACAACTTTATTCATGCAAGGCAGATGAGTTTACGCCAAAAATATTTTTAGGAATCAAAGAAGATGTATACGCTTTCTCTAACTACATATATGAAAGTGCCGTAAAGTCGCGCCAAAATGACTTTAGCGACCCATTTAGAGCGATAACTTACCGTAATAAAGATGAGATGGAAGCTGTGTTAGGCACGATAAATGACAGCAGCTTCCTGACAGAACTTAAACAAGATACTGATGAATTCAACAAATTGCTGGATGCGGAAAATACCGGCAATGCGGCAATGGGTGCAACTTTTGTGTAGAAGTGCTTTCCGCTTACGGGCTTTTATAAATGACACACATAGATGATCAAAAAAAATATAAACCGTGGGCAGAAAAAGTTATTGATCATGTAAAGACAGGCAAAACCCACCGCCTCCTCTAGTTTTTTTCCTAAAATGCCGATACTATTAAGGTGGGTCTAGGGAAATTTAATTATTATGAAAAATAAAGGAAATTACATTGCTCTCTTTGTTTGCACTCTTGGATTTATAGCGTCTGCGGTTTTTGCTGCCTTTAATTTTAGGTACTTGCGGTACTCTCCTTTTGAAAAAAACATTTTTATTGACATCCCTTTAAGCGCAAAATACTTGCGTGACGGCAATGTTTACTTGATAGACAATGCGGCATTCCGTTTGATCTGTATGTCGCCGCAGGGCAAGGCAAAATACACAATCAACATAGACAAAATGGCGGACTACACAAAGCTATACGATTTTACTGTAGATGATGGTGGAAATCTTTATCTTTATAAGATGGGAATTGAATACGATGCTTTTTTAACAAAATATGATGCTATAGCTAAGTACGATAACAAGGGTAGATTTATAAAAAACATTCTTACAATCAACTATAATGATACAACTCCGGATAGGCCAAAAACTTTTGCCCAGTTTGGCAGTTTAAATTATAACGATGGCATTTTGACATTTTCGCGAGTCCAAAAAGATGGTGCAGAGTTATACATGTATGATGTCTTTAGAGATGTCTTAAAAAAAGAAAAATTTACATATAATCCTGATAAAAGATTTTACATAGCCTCCCTTACTTTAAAAGATTTTTCTAATTTTATTTTTTCCACGCGTGATGGAAATATTTACGAAGTGCGTGATAGCGGAGCGCCTGTTTTACGTGCATCGCTAGATTTTGACGAAAATAAAAAAGGCATAATTCCATGGTTTGTTGAATATGATAATGATGCGCGCCGCGGAAATGGTAATGGTATTATTTTTTACGATATGTACGGCGGAGAACTATATAAGATTGATAGTTATAAAAACACTGTTTCCTACGCCCTTAGTCCCGATTTTTTTGATGAGCTGAGAAAGAGAGGAGAAAACCCGGGCTTAGCTAGATTTGGTTTTTATAACGACAGCTTTGCAGGTGTATTCGGCAACTCAGTTTGGTTTTATAATGGCACACAATTTAAAACTTATAATGCAGGGTTAGAGAGGCCGTTTAAGAGATTAGTTTTTACATGGGGAACTTATGCAAGTACCGTCTTTTGCCTTGTGTTTCTTATATTATCCCTGCATATTTTGTTTGTCAGGATTTTTAATAATTATGTATCGCTTCTAATAAAACAAACGGTTGTAATTGTGCCTATCACAATATCTGCATTTATCGTGCTTTATTTGCTTACATTTAGATACATGACTGAGCGCTTAGACGATGAAATTATGCGGGAAGTCAGTATGATAGCATCAATTGGAGCTAAAAGTATAAACGGAGATGATGTTGAATCTATAAAAAGTATAAAAGACTATAATACTGCTTCTTATAAAAAAATATTAAAAGAGACAAATGCTTCATTAGGCTCTGATTCAAATGAATCGAATAAAATTTATTACTCCGCAGTTTATAAAGTATTAGATAATATGGAATATTTCATCTGTCTTTCCAGTGATGACTACAATATCTTTAGGCCTTACGGCTATGTAAATATAGAATCGGGAACTCCCGAATATGACATGATTAATTACGGCAAAGTGTTTAACTCTATGGTAAAGTCAAGTGACGGTACATGGGTTTATGGAAATGCGCCTATATATAATTCAAGCGGGAAATTTGTAGGTATTTTTGAGGTTGGTTTTGATTATGTAATTCAAGAAATTAAAAACAAAAATCAACAGCGCAGTATTTTTATAGTTGCATCGCTCATTATTTTTATAATTTTATTTGCACTCATTATGGTTAGCTCTGTGATTGTTAGAGAGCTTGCCGGAGTTGCAGGTATTTTTAATGTAATAACTGATGGTGATTATTCGGCGCGTGCCAAATACAATGCAAAAGATGAACTTGGCACTGTAAGCATAGGCTTAAATACTATGGCAGCACAATTAGAACGTCAAATCACACATATAAATGAATTAAATAAATCATTTTTGCGCTTTGTTCCTATGCAGTTTTTGGAGTACCTAGGTACTAAAGATATTACAAAAATGAATTTAGGCGACCATGTACAGCGTGATATTTCTGTGTTGTTTTTTGACATACGTGCTTTTTCAATAAACTCAGAAATTATGTCTGCAAAGGATAATTTTACATTCATAAATGAAATTTTAGGAGTATGCGGTCCTATATTTCGCGAGTTTAACGGCTTTGTAGATAAGTATATAGGAGACGCTGCAATGGTGTTGTTCCCATCTCCACTCGATGCCGTACATGCCGGCATAAAAATTTATAAGGCGCTCGTGCTTAATACAAAAACACGCATTACCATAGGAGGGGATGGAATAAACATAGGTGTAGGGGTGCACACAGGTACAGTTATGATGGGTGTTATAGGAGAAGCAGAGCGTCTTAGCAGTACGGTTATTTCAAAAAATGTAAACTTAGCCAGCCGTCTTGAGTCTCTTACCAAACAGGTAGGGGCAGGAATGTTAATAAGCCAGACAACATTAAATAAAATAAACGAAAACGAGATAGATTTTGAACATAGATTTATAGGTATGATTCAGCCCGCAGGTGTAAACGAAATAGAAGGCTTAGTTGAAGTCTTAGATGCCCAGCCTAGAGGAATTAGGGAGACGCGGACTAGGACAAAAAGGGTTTTTGAATCAGGAGTGCGAAAATATCACACAAAAGAATATAAAGAGGCATACAAGCGTTTCCAAGCGGTAGTTAAAGCAGACCCGCTTGATTTGTGTGCGCGCAATTGCCTAGAAGAAACAAAGAAACATTTAGAAAATCCAAAACTCCCGAGTGTTTTTGTTTTTTCAAAGAAATAAAAGATTATTTATATTAAAGATTAAGGGTGGAAAAAATTATGGGCGAAATAAATAGACATGAATTATCTTTAGGAGCGAAAAAAAAATATGATTTTTTTATAGGTAGGGGCTTTAAACCTATAACAAAAGATTCCTATTTTGACCTTGCAAAACACAAATACAATTCAAAGCTTGCAGCATCCCAGCCGCTTCTTTTAACAAGCTGGTCATTTGCATTTCACAATTTATATTGCTTTCTTGAAAATTACTTGTGTGTTATTTATTTCTACGATAATGATATTATGTTTTCGCTTATAAAAATTGAGGATTCTGATTCTGATTCTAAACAAAATATTATTGATAAATTATATAATATGTGTATGGAGGCAGGTTGTTTAAAACTTTCTATATGTCTTATAGAAGAATCTGAACTGTCGAATTTTGCAAATGTATCCGGTTATAATATTGAAACGAACTACTGCGACGATAATAGCGAGTATGTTTTTAACCCTTTGGATATTTTGGCTTTGGACGGTGGGGTGAACAAAAAAAAGAGAGAACGTTTTAAGCTATGTTTTGCCGACAAAGATACCGATATTACAGTAATGGACGGATCCGGTATGCAAAAAGTGCTTGAAATTGAAGATGAATGGTGCGGTCATAACGATTGCACTTTATGCAGTTCTTTTATTGGGTGCGAAAAAACAACGTTAAAAACTATGATAGATCTGTTTGACAAAAAAATACATACCGGTTTTTACATGGAGAGCGGCGGCGAAATTATTGGTTATATGCTTACAGAACTCAAAAACAATGTTGCGTATTGTTATTTAGGTAAATCTAATAAAAGCAATTATTTTCCGTATTTTTTTTTCTTGTTGGCAGAGAAATATTTTAAAAATGTTGATTACATGAATTTGGATGAGGATCTGGGAAATCAAGGTTTACGCATGTTTAAAAGAGGCCTTGGAAAGTATACACTTTGGCGGAAATATGACTGCGTTTACAGACGTATAGGTTAGATTTAGTATGAAAAAAAACACAAGAAAACAATTTTTCCCTAAACTGAGGTTTTATTCTTGCCTTGTTTTTATTGCGCTGACAATTTTTCTGATATTTGAGTATGAGCATGTAACGCTTAAGCCTTTGCAAAGCGAAATGCCTATTGAATTACCCACCTATGCAACAGAAAATAATGAGCGCATAGCAATTATTTCCAACTCTGAAAGCAGAATTATTATTATGGATAATACAAAAAAGATGCTCTTTGATATGAAGGCAGAAAAAAAGAGTGCCGCTTTTACAATGGCGCAATTTGTAGCCCTAGATGATAAAAACAAAATATACATCCTAGATTCAGATTTTGGGGGCTCGCAAAAAGATAACATAGAAAGCATTAAGCGGTATTCGGAAAACGGCGAATTTGAACAAATAATATATGAAAACCGTTATATCAACGATAGGTTTATTATCACAAAAGGCAAGATTGCAGGCCTTACTTATTTTGAAAATAAAATTTACATTATTAGATTAGAAGATACAGGCTTTTTTTTAGAAGCTATCGATACAAATGACGGCTATATAAGCAAAAGAACTTTTTTTGCTTATCCAAATGCGTTTCGTGATTTAACATATTCCTTTATAAATGTCAAAAATAGCAGGATTGCTTTTACGTCAAAAGCCGGAAGCGTTTTACAGTACAATTTTTCCGGGGAGCTTTTGCATGAGTACCATGAGTCGCAAGAGCAACGCGTACTGCCGTGGGGTATCGTAAGCGACGAGGACAACAATTTAATTTACACAGATATTTTTAATGGCACTATTGTTTCTATAAATACTTATTATGACACAAAAACAATTTTAAAACAAATAAATGAAGATGAAAGTGCTTATTACCGTTTAAATTATAAAAACAAAAAAATTTACGCAGCTTCTGCTGACAACACACTAGTGCTAGATTCTTTAAATGGTGAAAATTTGCTTATAGATACATATACTTACAAAGACAGCACAAGAAATTTTAAATGCTTTTTGTTTACCGCCCTTATTTTAGATTTTATAGCTGCTCTTTTTCTTATTGCTTGCATATTTATTTTTATATCAAAAAAACACACTAGCCATTCTTTTAAGCTTATTTTAGCGGTAGGTTTTTCTATAACTGCCGGTGCCTCTTTAGCATCATTTTTTATTATTAGCGAAATGAACAAGACTTATAATCAAAATGTTTTTAAAGATTTAGAAAATATTTCGCGTCTTATAAGCCCTGTAGTTGATACTGATATAATCAAGAGTTTACAGGTGCCATCGGACTACAATAATCCTGATTTTATTGAACAAAAAGAAAAAATAAATACTCTGTTTTCTAACTTAAAACTAAATGGTGAGCATGTGTATCAAATTATATATGGCATATATGACGGAAAAGTTTGTGTTTTGCACGATTTAGAAAGTTCGGCAGGTATTTTTTATCCCTCGTTTAATTTTAAAGACAGCATATATGAAAAAGTTGTAGAGACAAAATCATACCAGCATGTTGATGAACTTATAGATTCTGCCGGAAGTTGGTTTTTTGTTTGCGGACCTATACTAGATGAAAATAATGAAGTTGTAGCTCTAATAGAAACAGGATACGATATGCAAATGGTACAGGAACACAACCGTACCATGCTTATTCAAACCATGCTTATTGTAATAAGTGCGGCCATTGCATTATTGTTTACTTTGATTGAAATTATTTTAGTATCGGGTGCTTATAAAAAAACTAAACAAGAACACTCAATGCAACGCCGGTTAGTTTTTCACCCTGAATTTACACGCATAGTTACATTCATCATGTTTACTGTTTCTAATTTGCCTACAGCATTCTTGCCTATTTATGCATCAAGGCTTTACGTTCCTATGTTTAACCTGCCCCGTGAGCTAGTCATTACTATGCCCTTCATTGCGGATATGGGTTTTGCAGCCCTAGCTCTTTTTATAGTGCCGCTCATTATCCGCAGTGTAGGTGTAAAAAAAATCGCTCTCTTATCGACTATACTTATAGTAACCGCAAACGCATTATGCTTTTTAGCAACTAACACGATTTTTTTAACTTTTGCTTATGCGCTAACAGGCTTTGCAGGCGGGGCAATGCTTTTGGTTATAAACACAATAATCGGTGCGCAGAAAAAAACAGAAAATGTAAATAGTGGTTTTGCAAACTTTAACGCGGGGTATTTGGCAGGTATAAACGTAGGTCTTATTTTTGGTTCAGGCATGGCTCAGTTTTTTGATTACAGGATTGTCTACCTTCTTTCCACACTTACAGCTATTGGTATGCTTGCCCTGATTCTATACTCGGTACGCTCCACTTTGATACAGCCCATATACGAGGCAAGTATAGCTGTTCCGCGCAAAGGCGGCACAAAAGACAGATCTGTATTCAAGTTTATTTGCGAACCGCTTGTTTTTGCATCCCTCATTTTCCTTCTTTTGCCTTATGCTGCAAGCATGAGTTTTACAAGTTATTTTATGCCTGTTTTTGCCCTCGATAACGGCTTGAGTGAATCCAATATAGGACAGCTCATGCTTTTAAGCGGATTGTTTGCTATTCTTTTTGGAACATCCTTATGCGATTATTTACAAGAAAAAGTTCCTGCAAAAATTGTTATAGCAGCCGCCCTCTCTCTTAATATATTTAGTATTTTTTTATTTTCGCTTAACGTGTCTGTCATTATGTTAATCACTACCATTTTGATTATGGCTGTTGCAAACATATTTGCACTCACATATATACAAACATACTATGCCGGTCTTTTTAGATATGCAAAGGTAAGCTCAACAAAAGCTCTAAGCATATATTCTGCAGTAGAAAATATTGCTATGGCTATGGGGCCGACAATATTCAGCTTTATATTAACTTTTAATATTGAATTTGGCATGAAGCTAGTCTCCTTTGTCTTAGGAGGATGCCTTGTTCTCTATTATGTAATAAGCGCAGTTTTTCGTAAAGGAACAAAAGGTTTAGAAGAAATCGAAGTTGCTTACGGCTTAAACAGTACCGCAACTACTGAAGAAAATATTAAGACAATGACTACAGCGGCAGAGGATGCAGTTTATTTCTTAGAGGATCAAGTTCATGACTTAAATGAAAGTGTGATCGAGGCACGCTTCCTAGCAGATGCAGCCCGCGACATGCTTGAAATACACACAGAATCATTAAAGGCCGCAGAAGACAGGGCACGCAAAGCACAAGATGCCGCACAAAAGGCAGAGGCGACACGCGTTGCAGTTGTTACCGCAGCAGAAGCTACAGAGGCGGCAATTGCGGCAGCCTCTGCGGCAGAGGCTGCCGCAGAAAAGGCTGCAGAAGAAGTTTTAGCAGCAGAGGCAGCAGAGAAGGCGGCAAGAGAGGCATCTGAGGCCTCCGTTGCATCTAAGGCTCTAGCAGATCAAACACTTAAAGCGGCTGAAGAGGCGGCCTCTCTTGCCGTTTCTTCTGCAGCAGAGGCATCAGAGGATGCTATCGACTGTGCATTGATGGCCTCCCAGATCGGTCCCTCGGAGGCAGCAGAAAAAGCAAAAACTGTAGAGGCGGTGGCGGCTTCTTTAATGGCAAAAGCTGATACCGTTAAAGCAGAATTTGTCGAGGGCAAAGACGGCTCTCTTTCTGTAACATTAAGCGAAAAGGAAGCTGTATCTAGTGGAAAAAAACGAAAATCGAAAAAAAATTCTTAAACCACTACGCATTGCCATCCTTATGTTTGCAGTGCTATCTGTATTTATCATATACAACAGAAATTTCTTGTCAAAAGGAAGTTTGTTAAGTAAAACAGGTAATATCGAATTACCGATATATGCTTCCGGCAACGAGGAGCGTATCGCCGTTATAGATAGTTCAGAGACTAGGGTTTTAGTTTTAAAAAATGATGGCGAATTTGTTTATTCTCTTGTCGCAAACAAGGATTCAAATGAGACATTCACTACGGCAAAAGCTGTTTTTTTTGACGAAAATAATTTTTTGTATGTACTAGACGGCTCTTTCGCCGGAGCCTTTGGCGAAAATATTGAACGTATTCTAAAATATTCCCCGGCGGGGAATTTTGACAGCGTTCTTTATACTCACAAATATTTAAACAATGATTTTATTATTACAAAAGGTAAGATAGCCGGCTGCCAATATTACAATGGGAATATATACATTGTCCGCTTGGACAACTATGGTTTTTTTCTTGAGAAACTTGATGTAAAGAGCAAAATACACTCAACAATAAAATATTATTATTACCCGTCTGCTTTTAGGGACATTTCATACTTTAGTATAGATGCTGCAAGAGACTCCTTAGTATTTTGTACAAAATCAGGAATTATAAAAGAGGCAGATTTTTCAGGCAACATAAGCGGAACATACCCTGTATCGCAAGAGTCAGGCGGCCTGCCTTGGACAGCCGTACGCGATGGTGATAATTCCATTGTTTATACAGATATTTTAAATGCTCAAATTGTCCGCCTGGATACAGAGAATAATTCTTACACTACGATATGGAAAGCAAATGCTTATGATACCCCCTCATATAAGATTACACAAAAAGACAAAAAAATATTTTTAGCATCAGATAATATTAAGATTATTGAAGAAGGCATCCCTAATCACAGAGTAATTAGTGAATACACGTTTTCGCAAAACGTAAGAACATTGCGTATAGCTCTATTTTCATCTATTGTTTTTCTTTCACTGATTTTTTTATTTTTTATTATAGTGCTGTTTTTAAAAATAAAAGAAAAATTTAAAGATGAAAGAGTACGCTTTATATTTCTTTTTGGATTAAGTTTTATTTTTGGTATAGGTATTACTTCTGTGCTTGTTATAAATGAAGCTCAAAAAAATAATAACCGTAAGATTTATGATAATTTAGAGCATGTATCACGTCTTAGTACTTCTGTAATAGATATTGACGTTCTCTCTTCATTGTCTTCCCCCGACCAATATGATGATCCCGCATATTTAGAATTAAAAAATAAGGTAAGAGGATTTTTTAATTCTTCCCGATTTAAGGGAGAGAAAATTTACCATTTAATTATAAACCGCTTTGAAGATAAAATGTTGTTCATGTGTGATTTAGAAAATTCAATTGGTATTTTTTATCCCTATGATCTATTTACAGAAGACAGTGACTACAATAAAATATATACAACAAAAGAGTATACTCGCGGTAGTTCCGTTGAAAACGAAGGAAAATGGCTTTTTGTCCGGGGACCTTTAATGGACAAAGATGGTAATGTTACATCAATTTTAGAAACCGGCTACGATATTTCGCTCATAATCGATGCTAATCGCCGCTTAATTATCAAGATAATGATTATCCTACTAGCTCTATTTATTGCTATTCTTTTAATTTTATATGAAGTTATTTTACTAAAATGTGCCTACAAAAAAGACAAAACAGGGCATGAAATAAAGCGGCATATTGTTTTTTATTCTGATGTTTCCAGACTTGGTACATTTATACTCTCTGCTATTTTAAATTTCCCTGTTGCACTCTTATCTATTTATGCAAAAAAATTGTCTATACAACCGGTTTTAAATTTAACGCCGCAAATGTGCAACGCTTTGCCGTTTGCCGCTAACATCGCCGCAGCAGCTCTCTCTTTTTTTGTTACACCTGCAATAATGAAGCTCTTAGGCAGAACCAAAGTATCTTTTTTTGCCGCCGCTTTAACAGTCATTGCAAATGTTTTTGCTTTTTTTGCTAAAGATATTTTTTATTTAAGTGCCGCCGTATTTTTAAGTAGTTTTTCATGCGCTGCCTTGTTTTTAATTATCAGCAGAATAATTAGACCATCTGACTTTAAGGCCGCTTATTGCGGCGGCTTAAGCGTAGGCATTGTTTTTGGCTCTATCACCGCGCAAGTTTTTGACTTCCCTTTTGTTTACCTACTCTCTACCATTGCATCCCTTGCTATGTTTATCTTAGTCTTAATAACGCTACGCTCATCCCTTTTAAAACCAATGTACGAAGCAGAAGCAGAAGCAGAATTCAAAAAACCATTCGTTATTCCGGCCGCCTTATTTTTTATTGTTATTCCTTATGCGCTGAGTGTGATTTTTATAAATTATTTTATGCCGCGCTTTGCCCTAGGGAACAGACTTAGCGAATATGGCATAGCATTGGCTATCCTAATCACAGTAGTATTGATTCTCTCTTTTGCAAATGTTTTTTTTAGATCCACTTTTTTTAAACTAGTCTTCCTTACAAATTATGCTACCGTTAAAAAAACTAAGCGTAAAAATCCCAAGCCATCTCTAAACCAAAAAGAAAATATTAAACTGATGGTAGATTCAGCCGGAGCGACATCAGTTATTTTAAAAAAGCAGGCGGACGATTTAGAAATTGAAGTGCTTGATGCGCGCTTTTTGTTCGAGGCTGCCAAGGATATGCTTGAAGAAAAAACTACAGCCTTGCGTAATGCTGAGTATAAGGCTAGACAGGCAGCAGAGGCTGCCGCAAAGGCTGAGTCAACACGCATTGCCTTATTTCAAGCAGCCTCTGCAACAGCGGCAGCCATCGCGGCAAAAGATGCATCTGAGTACAATGCTAAAAAGGCAGCAGAAGACCAAGCGGCAGCTCTGGCAGCAGAGGAGCAGGCGGTAAAGGCACTTGCCGCAGCCCTTGCAGCTAAGGCGGCAGCCGAAAACACATTAAAAGCGGCTAAAGAAAAGGCTTCAAATGCCGTATCGCAGACCAAAAGTGCATCAGATGGGGCTAGAAAATCGGCTATGCTTACTGCACAAGTCGGCACCATAGATGCGGCCGAAAGCACAAAATTGGTAGAGGCAATAGCTGCATCTTTAGCATCAAAGGCTGCTATCGTGTCATCCGATCTTGCGCCCAGCGAAGAGACAGACAGCCCTTCTGTAGACGCATCCCCCGTAGAAGCCGTCCTTTTGTGACATTAGTTTAAGGTAGTCGATTCGCAGCAGATTAGCTGCTTTGTTTGTCCAGAAATTGTTTTTAAGCCGTCATTGTAGGCTGCCAACTATCAAGCCGCTCTTCAAGTCTATCAAGTCTTTTTGCAAAGGATTTAAATTCAACTTTGCTTTTTAGGACAATATGTTCGGCATGATTATGAAGCAGAGAACTAAAAGCATTTTTCCCGATTTCATTTAAAACCATCATACATAAATACTACCATACAGATAAACTAAAATCAAACACCCGCATAACTCATTTTTTTTGGGCAACACATAAGATCATTACTGCTGCTGCAACTAAAATTACTGCAATAATTAAATTTATGCTAAGGCTTTCGTGCAGGAAAATTACGCTTACGGCTACTGCAACGATTGGCTCCAACACGCCGAAAATCGAGGTAAGAGTGGAGCCTATACATTTGATCGCAATGGCAAGTGTGATGCAGGAAGTTGTAGTCGTGATCAATGCAAAGAGTGCAATTTCAAACCATGTTTGTATTCCGGAAATAGCAAAATCATCACCATGCAGCATACACTTTGCTAAAAAGAAAACACAGCAAAATCCCATGGAATAAAATGTCATAACGGTGCCGCTTAAATTTTTAACGCAGGATTTATTTATGATTATGACAAACAGAGAATAGTTTAGAGTGGAAAGAAAAACTAAAATCAGCCCCTTAAAGTTGATCGAAAATTCTTCTGTGCTTCTATTTAAGACAACTATTGCGGCAAGTGAAATGATAATCGCCATCCACTGCGGTGCTTTCAATCTCTCCTTAAAAAAAACTCCCATGATGACGGCTACAAAAACAGGATATATAAAAAATACTGTAGAGACTGTTCCTGCAGTTAAGTAATCGTAACTTAGAAAAAAAAATTCTGCAGACAGAGAAAAAATTAAACCCAGCATCATTAAAACAAAAAATTGTTTTAAGCTAACACGGATGCTGATTTTTTGAATAATAAAATAGAGCGCAAGCACGGCAGAGGAAAAAGCAAAGCGGTAAACAAGCACGGCATCAAAAGAAATATTTTCAAGGCGAAGCGGCACAGCAAACAGTGGAATGAGCCCGTAAGAAACCGAAGAAATTATTGCAAAAATGCAGCCTTTTTTAAAAATGTCCATAAAATATATCTTGACATAAATTTTTATCCGTGTCAAAATCCTATTAAACACCTAATATTTATAGGAATTGATAATGACATTTTCAAGCATTTTTACACATGACTATTTTTTGCGCTTACAGGAACATCTCTACATAAGCGCGATTTGCGTTGTGCTTGCATGCGCAGTAGGCATTCCCTTAGGTGTTTTGGGAAGCAATAAACCCCGCTTAAAAAAGCTGTTGACAGGCGTTTTTTCGACATTGCGTGTGATTCCAAGCATTGCCGTGCT
>BTID01000228.1:0-13671 GCA_036245275.1 Termitinemataceae bacterium | reverse complement strand
TTGTATGCAGCCTATACTAAAACAGTAAGCAAAACTCGTAAAAACCCATTAAGAAGTTACTCAAGCCGCATGGCTTTTGATAATTTTTGATCGGGTTTAACAAAAAAAGGGAACTTTTTGAATTCTGGTATTTGATATTGAGCCTGTTTACAGGTGATATAACGTTACGGCAAGGAGATAAAAGAACGTAAAGTAGAGGCAGGTAAAATATACAGACCCGACAGGTAGATCGCCAAAAGAGACCTTAGATAAGATACAAACTGTACTAGATGTCGCAGGATGCGTTCCCGGTTTGGGAGAAGCGGCGGATTTAGCAAATGGGGTTATAAGTCTTGCACGAGGCGATGTTGTAGGTGCCGGTTTATCATTCGTATCAATGGTTCCTGTCGTTGGTGATGGTATTGGTAAGGGTGGAAAGGTTGCAAGGGCTGTCGCTAAAGAGATCAAGCAAATTGATAATTTTAGTGGAACTATACCAATGCAATTGCATCATTTTGCAACAAACAAAAGTTATAAATGGACTGGACAAATGTATGCTATCGCTAAGAAATTTGGATTAGATTTAAAAGACGGTTGGAATAAGGCACTAATGCCACATCAGGGAAGGCATCCAGATAAATATCATCAGTTTGTTTTGGATGGTATGAAAAGAGCTGAAAAAGAATCTGGAGGCGATGCTGATAAATTTAAACAGTTATACGAAAAATATGTTAAAGATCCTATACTCAATAATCCTGAGTTGTTAAGAAAATCAGGATGGGAGTGATCAATTATGATAAAATGTTTTTTTATAACTGCAAGTGAGTCTAAAACTATGAATGTTAGTGCTATCGCTCATGAGAGCATTGATATTACACAAGAAATGACATCTCTTATTAATAGTAGAGGTGAATTATCTTTTGATCTAATGCTAAAATGTGTGTTATTAGAAAATGGAAATTTAATTTATACTGATGATTTATCAAAATGTGATACACTATGGTTTGACTATCAAATTACCAATTTATCATGCCCATTATTTTCAGAGCGAATGAAAATATTTTTTGATGATAAATTTACTGGCAATGAAAATATACATTGGATAAAAACCAATGTATATCATAGTCATGAAAAACGGAATTATTATATACCAAGATTTAAAAAAGCGTTAGATGTTTTGGATACAGATAAAACAACATATATTTCCGGAACTGGTCATATAATAGTTCCATGTTTTTCATCTCGTAAAGTAATAAATTATGCCCTGTTTCATTTACCATATGATGTTCGTTTTTTATGGGAAATTCCTTCGGGTGTTTATGTACATGAAGGAATAAAAAAAATGATAGTTCATGAAAAATTTACAGGTGTTAATTTTGAGAAAATAAAAGTTTCGTAACCGAAGAATCTTCGATTTAAAAAAGTTAGTATAATTTACACTATCGTTTGTTTTGATTGTAGCCTCATCTTTTTTGCATAGTATGCAAAGTATCGGTCGGTGTTGTAATTCAAGCAAAATATAGCATCTAAAGAGGGATTTAAATAAAAAATGAGTATAAAAAAAATATACGACAGATTGCTCTTTTTACAAGCAATACTGGCGGCCATACCTCCATTACTATTTTGGTTTTTTGGAGTTGATCTTTTATTTGCCCATAAAATAATGAAAATGAATCCATTTTCATTGTCAATTGAAACGTGGTCGATTACACCTGCCGCCAATACATTATTCGGTACATCTTTTATTCGTGCCGTAGGGTTTAATACCCACTACACGCACGCACCTGCTACGTGCAGCCTCTGGGACGTAACAGAGGGTATTAAACCCGCAGTGCAATTCTCCGGGAGAACAAAAATACGCCGCCGCTCTGCGGCGGGGATTTTTATTTGTGCAGATATCAAAATTGACTTGCTAATTTCAAATTCTTTTTGCAAATCCGGCGGGAAAACTCCTTCTTGGCACTATTTTATTTAGAATAGCACATTTTACTGATTTTATGGTATAATAATGTAATGAGCGGCAAAAAAGAGCTGTCAGAACAGCAGGCTCTGGATTATGCACAAATTCTTGATATCCCGGTCGTGTATAGTGCTAATGGAGATGGATTTTTGGAACACGATTTTTCGCTCCTTAATGGCCAAGTTGAACGGAATATCAGTCTTGATAATTTTATCTTCTGTGCTTAATTCTTCGCCGTCTTCTTCACTTTTTGAAAGTGCTGTCGTAAGCTTTGCCATACTATCACCTGATGTAGATGAGTGGGCTTCATCAATAATTATTGCAAAAGTTTTTTTAGATAATTCTTTTACACCTTTATAAACATAACCAAACTTTTGAATTGTAGAAACTATTATTTTAGTATTACCATTTAGAGCTTTTATCAAATCAGCAGAAGTGCATTTATCATCCATAACTTTTATCAATCCTGCCTTATGTTCAATAGACATAACCGCGTCATGATGCTGGCGGTCTACAACAATTCGGTCGGTGATAATTGCCACAGTATCAAATATAATTTTATCATCACTATCATGTAGCGATGTTAGACGATGTGCTAACCACGCTATAGTATTTGTTTTTCCGCTTCCTGCAGAATGTTGTATTAGGTAATTTTTTGAACTTTTATTTATTTTCATATCTTCGCTTATCTTACGGACGGCATTAAACTGGTGGTATCTGGGAAATATAATTGACGATTTATGTGTTCTTTTTCCAATATCGGATTCTAGGTTGTAAATATAGTTATCAATAAGATAAATTACCGTTTCTTTTTTTAGAATATCCTCCCACATATAAGAAACACATATACCATCTTCGTTGTGCGGGTTTCCACTGCCCGCATCTATTCCCTCTCCGTTTCCTTTATTGAAAGGCAAAAAAGCTGTCTCTCTGCCTTTTAGCTCTGTTGTCATATAGACTTCATTTAGATCCATAGCGAAAGCAACCAGTACACCGGATTTATATTTAAAAAGTCTTGCTTTATAATCGCGCATTAATTTATATTGCTTTATTGCATCATTGTAGTCTTGCCCTGTAGTATTGCATTTTAGTTCAAAAGAAAATATTGCAAGTCCATTCAAAAATATAACAAGGTCGATTCGCTCTCCTTCTTTATGGTTTACTTCTTCCATAACAGAAAGAATATTTTGATTGTATAGTTGTGTTTGCAATTCGTTAAATGATGTTGCAGGTTTTCTATACATCAGATTTAACTTACAACCATTACCAAAATCCACTCCTGTTTTTAGCACATCTAACAAGCTGCGACTTTCCTTGTTAATTTCTGCATTGATGTAGTTTAGAATTATTTGCTGATATTTTTATTCTGTGTATATCTTTTTAAGTTTTTCCATTACATCCGGCTGGGTAGCTTCAAAAAAAGAAAACAGCAATTCCGTGTCCATTGCATATTTAGTGTTGTAATGTTGATTGCATGAACGAAGTGCATAGCCATTGTCGATTGTTAAGTGTTCAATAATGAGTTGTTGGAAATCTTCACATTCTCTTAACTGTCCTTTGTTTACGCTCATTTTGCAGCCTCTTTATTTTTATAGTCAATTTTGTTTTTTGCTCTTTCAATAGAAAGATGCAATTTTTCTTCCAACAATTTCATGTCAGGTAACTGTGTTAGATAATCGGCAACTTTTATATTACTTTTATGCAACTGCATCAACTCAATATGCTATTCGTTTTTTCCGGAACACAATATCAATCCAATGGGTGAATTTTCGCCTTCTTTCATTTCATGTTTTTCAAGCCAATTTAAATACAACTCCATTTGACCTTTATAAGCGGCTTTGAATTTTCCTAATTTCAAATCAATTGCAACAAGACATTTAAGTTGACGGTGATAAAAAAGTAGATCGATATAATAATCCTCGGCATCAATGGTAACACGCTTTTGACGAGAGAAAAGCAAAATCAGAACCAAGCTCTATGATAAATTGACCTAACTCTGCAATTATTGCTGACCCTAAATTTTTTTCCGAATAAACACCGCTTAATCCCAAAAAATCCAACAGATAGGGATCATGAAATACCAAGTCAGGGGTTAAATTTCCTTCATCTTTTAATAATTCAATATCTTGCGCTATTACCTCATCAGGTTGTTTGCTAATTGCAGTCCGTTCAAAAAGCATAGAATCAATACGTTCCTGTAAAACGCGGGTGCTCCAATGTTCCATTTTGCACATTTCAAGATAAAAATCACGTTTTAACGGTTCTTCAATATAGGCTATTGTTTTAATATGAGTCCAGCTTAATTGTCTCCGCAGTGCGGAGACAATCTTATCATCAGGGAAAACCTCAAAAAAACGAATGCAGTGCCGCAGTTGTTTATCACTCCAACCGCGACCATATTCTTCTGTAAGATGTTCTGATAAGAAAGCAAGTGTTTGCTCGCCATATTCTGCACGCTCGTCCATCAACACTTCGCTCTTAATTTTTTTACCAATAATCCAGTAAAGCAATGTTATTTCAGAATTGATTGACTGTGCAACATTGTTGCGGCTTTCTTCAATAAGACTTTTGACTTCTTTGTAAAAGTTAGTGTTAAAGTTTGTGATTCTTGTATCATTTTTTGACTTCCCTGCCGCTCGCATGATGCGAGCGAACGTCAATCGTACGCTTTTTACCTGTCGTATATTCATATATTAAAGACTTTTTGTAAGATTGCATAGTTTCGATAGACTGCTGTTTTTCGTTTATGATTGTGTCGATTTTAGCACATTCGGTGTCGAGATAGTTTGCCATTTCTTTTTGCTCTGAAATAGGCGGAAATAAAATAAATGCATTTTTTATTAAATCTTGATTCAACATCTTTGCACCATAAATATTTTCATTTGAGTTTTTAACAATAAAAAGAGGGGCAGAGTAATAAAAAAATGATAAGCATGGATTCTCTAAAGGAAATGTTGCTATGGCTTCATTTGTATACATATTGTTACCTGCAAAAGAAACTAATCCTATAGACAATTTAAAACTAAAAAGTAAACTTCCTTTTTCAGAAATACATATATTTGATTCTTTTACTGCAGTGTCACTTATTCTGTTTTCAGTATTTTCTAAGATTTTGCAATCTCCAATATCGGAAATATTTGCCCACATATTTTCGTCAAGATAGGAAACATCATCTTTTGTTGGTGGTGTCCAACCTGTAAAGAATGAATAGCTATATTTTATCCTTGTAACTTCCCATTCTGCCGGTATATCGTCTATCCAGTCTATGCCGCTGGGTTTTATGTTTGTTGTTTTCATACTAATAATCCTTTGAATATTTTTGAAGTAAATATTTTGCTTGATTTTGTGCAAAAAACATAGTCGCCAATGAGATAGCACTTATTGTCATTAACAAAATATAAAAGAATCCTACATCATATGCAGAATATATTGCAAATCCTATCCACGAAATAACGGTGGGTATAATCGGCAAGAAACAAAACGCTAATCCTATATATGACAATAATCTGAAATCTTCGTATTTGGTCCAATTAAAAAATACTTTATTTTTTCCTTCCGGTTTGAGTAATGCGCTGTTCAGGGCTATCGCTGCGGAAAATAAAATGCAAGGTAAAGGAATTGTAATAAACTTTGCTATATCATTCTGATTTTCTTTGAATAATGAAACACCTATTTTATCAAATGGAATTAATTTTGTAAAATATAATATACAAAACAAAACAAAACAAATTGCTTCTTGAGAAATAAAAATATACTTAAAAATCTTTTTTATAAAACTAATGTTCCATGTGCCGCTCATTGTTTATCCTTTTAAAGATATTATTAGCTTTGATAAACACATCTTCGTTGTTTATATCTTTTTGAACTGTGAAATGTAATACTCTTTCATGTGTTTTTATAAAAAGTTTCTCCCCTCCAACTTTTCCGTCAATACGTCCATTGCCATATCCATCCATAGACATTAAAATACCTGCATCTGCAAGACTGATCTTATTTAGTTTTAAATACTCGATTATTTCTTTTTCTTCATTTCTTAATAATACTTCTATAAGCTCTATTAGTTTTGAGATAAGTTTCCCTTGTTTGCTTATTTCTTTTATTAACACCTTATCGGCATTTCTTTCTTGTAAATAATCTCTTAAAGATTCCCAAAAACGACCAAACATAGGATTTGGTGGAGTGACAGAAACTTTGATTGTTGATATTGAATCAAATTGCTTTAATCTTTTTAAAAAGGTAACAAGATCATCTATAAGATTTATTTTGCATTCTACAAAAAAACCTCCAAGAGTTGTTTCAATAATATTTTGAAATACATCTTTAAATTTCTTTTGCTCAATACTGTTAGGAATGCTCTGAAACGCAATACCTGAATATATTGGGATATATATAAATTCACTTGTACATAAAATCATATCAGGCTCATCCTTTTCAATTTCTTCTCTATAATCGTTTGTCATAATTTTTACAGTCGAATTAGGATTTGCCTTGTTTAGTTTTCCGTAATAGTATTTGATACCGTCATATTCTAATTCATTTGTAGCTACAATATTCCATACATAATTATTGTTATCTGTAAAGGGTTTAGGATCAAGAAGTGCATTAACAAAATCCTCTTTTTCAAAACCGCTTTTAGTAACACGTCCAACATAAAACACCGCCTCTCTACCACCCATGTTAAACTCCTACAACCCTTTAACCTTTTCCCTGTCCAACTTCTCCCCTTTCTTAGCTCCGATACATTTAGGTTTATTTTCTTTTGTCTTTTCTACAAGTTTATCAAAATCGCTTTTATAGATGGCGTCTTGTATTTTCTTGTAGGTTTCAAATTGTGCTTCTGCAAAACTCTTAGCAATTTCGTGAGAGATTTTTCCTGCATTTTGTAAAATTTCATGGTCACTTAATTGCAAGAACGCATCAAGATTATAGAATTCTTTACTCCGTTTTACCTGACGCTTGCCTTCAGTTTGAACTATTTCCAAAATGGAAACAGTTGCCCCTTTATCTAACTCTCCTTCTGCATATATGTTACTTAAATGTTTTGAAATAGCCGGAACATTAACATCAAATAACTCTGCCATGCGGTCTTGCGAAAGCCATAAGTTTTCGTCTTGCAGAAGCAATTCTACTTTTACATCACCGCTGTCGTTGTGATAAATAACGATTTCTCGGCTTTCTAAAGCAGCATTTATATTCATCTACAACTCCTTAACCCGCTCCGTAATCGACTTTTCCAACTTCATAAACCTATCCAATAGCACATCGGAATCTTCGGCCTCTTCATACTTGTAAAAGTATCGTGTTAAGGGTAATTCGTCGCCTATCTTTTCTTTTGCAAGATTAGCGGCACTTTGCTTGCCGGGGTATAGCGGCAACTTGCCATCCTCACCATATTCATAAACATAATGAGCATCCGGCACATGGGGATAAACTTCCCTCTTAAAGTACTCATCAACATCAATATTGAGTTTTATAATCTCTGTGTCCTTTGTTGTTGAATCATAAATGACATTGCCGTCTTTGTCTTTTTGTATGTCGGCACTCTTATCCATAACGGACAGTGCAAAACTTATTTTTTCGATCAGGTCTTTTTGTTTAGCCGGTTTTAATTCATTCCAGTGTTTGTGGAGGTCATCAAAAATTAAAGTAAAGACTGCAAAAAAACGCCTCTTTATTTTTGTAGACAGTCTTGCTTGTATTTGATTTTAGCACCTTGATAATTGCATCATGTAATACTGCATCATTATCATTAAGAGCGGAAAGCACACCATCGTCAATCATTTTTTCTATACGCTCATCGGTTATCGCATAATTCCGTTGCAGCGGTTGATAAACGGAGAACTCTTTGTATAAGAACTCTTCTTTAGCAAATATTTTGCAATTTTCATTTTCGCTAAAATCGACATAAATTTGAGTGATGTTCTTCATATCATCATTTGAGATTTCCCTGCGTTTTTTTCCTAAAGATTTACGCAATGGTTTGTAAAAGTTTACGGCGTTTATTAATTGAATCTTTCCCCTGCGTTCCTTCCGTTTGTTTTTTGAAAGTATAAAAGCGTATATTCCAATTCCTGTATTGTAAAATAAATCAGTAGGCAAAGCCATGATCGCTTCGATCAAATCATTTTCTAACATATAGCGGCGTATCTGGCTTTCACCACTTGTTGTGCCGCCTGAAAATAATGGCGAGCCATTACAAATGATTGCAGCCCTGCCTGAGTCTAATTCAGAAAATTTATTTATCACACCATACAAACGATTGCTCTTAGCGAGTTTATCAATTTCTTTTGTAAACTCAAGGCTGTGTATAATGTCCTGAATGTTTGCCGAAAACCCGTTAAGATAATTTTCAAAATTTGCAGCAAGATTTTTACTATCATTCAATAATTCTTTTAGACTGAATCGACTGGTATTATAAAAACTAAAACCTGAAAGTTTCATAAGTATTTGCGGCGGGGTTTCCTTATTGCGTTTATACGCAGAAATCACAGACTTTTTTGTCTTATCCAGAGCACATTCTAAACGGCGAATAATTATCATCGGCGTAATAACATCACCGTATTTTAATTCGGTATATGTAGGGCGAAGCGTGTTCGCTATGCTCCAGATATGAGCAACTTCTTTTGATACGTTGATAGATTTATCATCAAACAGCACTTCCGGGCATTTCTTTGCTGCCATTTTCTTTTCCATAATTCCTTGCAATTTTTTCTTTACTTAACTATTGTGTCGGAGGGCGGTTGCCTCCACAGTCTTAGAACTTGCCTTTTTTAATTATATCACAGAAAGGGGGCTGTGTTAAACTGCCGAAATAATGTTTTTAGGCTTAATGTATCTGTGTGCAAAGCTACTGTTGATGGCGGATAGATTTTTTTTTGCAAACGACATAGGCTCGCCTGTACTATATCGAAATTGAACGGTATGGGCAGCTTTGGCTTCTGCCGTTACATCGTCCACCTCAACTCCGTGAGCACTCACAAATATCGGCAGCAACAGTAACACAGGAGTATGGGGGCGTTGCGGGGGTGTCCCCCGCAAAGGGGGTAGCGGAAAAGCCGTAGGCTTTGCAGCGAGGGGGACTTTTCCCCCTTATTCATTTGACTTTAGAGGAGGACACTAACTACACTAGAGTCTAAACAAAAGATCTTCATATCCGGGCAGCGGCCATGCGTTTTTGGAAATTAACATTTCCAGCAAGTCTGCTTTACTGCGGACGGTGTCCATTGCGGTGCGGACTTTTTGGTTGTAGAGCTTTGCTTGAGCGTATGCATCCTCAGTGTTCTGCGATTGTTCCAGCACGTTTTCCAGTTTGGCGGTTTCTTCGTAGAGTTCGGCAGAAATTTCAGCTATCCGTTTTGCACGTTTTTCTTGCGGTGCGCTGGCTGCGGATATTGCCGCCAAAGCACTTGCGTCGCGGGCTAGATCTGCTGCGTACTCACTTGCTGCAGGGAATATGCTGCGGCGTGCCATGTCAATCATAACACCGGCTTCTATGTTGATCTGCTTGGAGTATTTTTCCAGATATATGTGGTAGCGGCTTTCCATTTCTTCTTTGGTTAGAACCTTATGTGCCTCAAAAAGATCAATTACTTCGCTAGAAAGCAACACTTGCAAGGCATCAGGAGTAGAAATGACATTGGGCAGACCGCGTCGTTCTGCTTCGCGCACCCATTCATCAGAATAACCGTTGCCATTGAACACAACGCGCCGGTGTTTCCCGTAAGATTCTTTGATTATTGCCTGAATCATTGAATGTTTATCACCGGCTTTTTCAAGTTTATCTGCAAATTCGCTTAAAACTTGTGCAACGGCTATGTTTAAATAGGTGTTAGGCGTTGCGATTGATTGTGATGAGCCTACCATGCGGAACTCGAATTTATTGCCGGTAAATGCAAATGGGCTTGTTCTGTTGCGGTCAGATACGTCTTTTGGCAACGAAGGAAGGCTTGTAACACCAAGCTTGATTTGCGCTGCGCTATCTGTGTGCGAACCGCTTTTTCCGTCGGCAATGTTATCAAAAATTTCGGTTAGTGGACCGCCGAAAAATATCGAAACGATTGCCGGAGGCGCCTCGTTCGCGCCAAGCCGGTGTTCATTACCGCTTGTTGCAACAGATGAACGCAGCAATAATGCATAGCGATCAACGGCCTCAATAACTGCTGTGGTGAATAACAGGAAGCGGGCATTGGACTGCGGATTTTCGCCAGGTTCAAAAAGGTTTATGCCGTCATCTGTTGCCATTGACCAGTTGTTATGCTTGCCAGATCCGTTTACTCCAGCAAAAGGTTTTTCGTGGATCAAGGCTTCCATGCTATGGCGGCGCGCAACGCTGTGCAATGTTTCCATTACAAGCTGGTTTGCATCAACAGCGCTTGATGTGCTGCTGAATACCGGTGCTATTTCAAATTGATTGGGGGCAACCTCGTTATGCTGAGTTTTTGCTGCAATGCCAAGTTTCCACAATTCAAAATTGAGTTCCCTCATAAATGCGGCAACGCGCTCTTTTATTGCACCAAAGTAGTGGTCTTCCATTTCCTGCCCCTTTGCAGGAACGTTTCCAAAAACAGTGCGTCCGGTTAAAAGAAGGTCAGGACGTTTGTCGTAGTAAGCACGGTCAACCAGAAAATATTCCTGCTCCGGACCTACAGTTGTGTAAACATGCTTACTTGTTGTATTGCCTAAGTCGCGTAAAATACGCATTGCCTGTTTGTTTAGTGCATCCATTGAGCGTAAAAGAGGCACTTTTTTGTCCAATGCCTGTCCATAGTAGCTTATAAATGCCGTAGGAATACACAAAGTTGTGCCAGTTTGGTCTTGTTTTAAGAATGCGGGGCTTGTAACGTCCCACGCAGTGTATCCGCGAGCCTCGAAAGTCGCCCTTAAGCCACCCGAAGGGAAACTTGAAGCATCAGGCTCTCCTTTTATCAGCTCCTTACCCGAAAATTCCATAATTACATTACCATCACCGGTAGGCGCGATGAATGAATCGTGCTTTTCTGCCGTAATTCCTGTTAAAGGCTGAAACCAGTGAGTGTAATGTGATGCACCTTTTGAAATAGCCCAATCACGCATAGAAGCCGCAACGACCTCGGCAACCGTAAATGAAAGCTCCTTTTCGCCGGCTTGTACCGACAGAATCTCTTTGTAGATATTCTTTGGTAACCGCTCGCGCATAAGCGCATTGGAAAAGCAGTTTGAGCCATAAATCTGGGCAACCGGTGTTTTGACAAAATCAATTTCTTTCATAAATAATTCCTCCGTAAAAAAAGATAAAAAGGGTAGCGTAGGTAGATGCTCTTTACCTTGTTATTTTATAGCAATTAGCGTGCCAAGCGGCAGCAAGCATAGTTTTGGGTATATTTTGCACGAAAACATTACAAAAACGTAGACTTTGGTGTATTTATTACATTAACGTAAGATTTGGAATTTGTTTAGAAATTATGTCCCACACTTCTTGCTCTATTGCCTTTATGCTTTTTGATGCATCAATAATGTAAACTGCAGAGCCCGCTTGTTTGAATTTGTTCAAAAGTTCTTTATAACGGCTGCGTGCTTTTTGCTGAAACTCCAAAAATTCAAAAATCTCTTTGCTTGCCCTGTCCTTCATGCGCTTTTCTGCAGCAACGCTATCTATGTCAAAAAAAATCAACACCTGCGGAACAGGGAAGTTTTCGTTTAATTTAGCCGGTAATTCCTCCCCACATACCAAACCCTGGTAAACAAGCGAAGATAGCACATAACGATCACAAACAACCAAGCTGCCGTTTTGTGTCTTATTAACAATTCCTTCGTTTCCAAAAAGATGTTCATTGCGGTCTGCCGCAAACAAAAAAGCAAGGCTGTCATGGTGTGCCTTAATCTTGCCGGATAAGTAGTGCCGTATAAGTTTGCCGATTTCAGATCCAGTAGGCTCACATGTAGCTGTAAAAGATACCGATGTGTCAGACTTAAACCGTTTTTTTAATAAATCAAGCTGAGTTGTAGTCCCTGCACCATCGCAGCCTTCAAAAACAAAAAAATTCTTTAGCACGTTCATTACTAAAACTGTAATTTATTCGTCGAATACTTGCAAGGATTTTTACTTTAAAATTCAATTCGTAGAGGCGGCTAAAGCTGAATATAAATATTTTTACATTAGAGCCAGTTGCAAAAATGGGTGTTTTGCAACTGGCTCACCTTTTATTGTTGTTCGAGCCGCGATTATCTGGTATTATGTGAAAAATCCAAATTTAGACAATTGCCGGATGTTTCTTGCGATATACATAAGTGGAATATCGAGAATACCAATAAAAATCCTCGCCGCAGAGCGGCATCCAATTAGTTACAAAACTCTTTTTGGTGCTAAAACACCAACTTTAGAAAGTTCAATAAATCGAGAGCTTGCACAGCTTTGTCCTAAACTTGAAATACCTGTTATAACATGCCATGCTTTCCGTCATTCACTGGGCACACATCTTTTACGAAATGGTACGGATATACGTTATATACAATCTATTTTGGGACATGAAAAATTAAGTTCAACTCAAATATATACAAAAGTTGATAAACAAGATTTAAAAAAATCTCTTGATGCTTATCATCCAAGAACGTATGTGCAAGATGTTTGTAAAACAATATGACAAATGAAGAAACTTTTGCATTTTGCAAAACTCTTTTTATTGAGGATATTGCCTCAGAACGTTTGGTTCTGCATTATCAGAAAGAATTGAAAAGCAGCCTTGAATGTTTTATCAAATGGCTTAACTCAAGAAGAATAAAATCAATTAATGATATTACAGGCAGAAATATTATGTCATATCACAGATACCTGTGTTTGTTAGTTTCAAAAAAATCAGGTAAACCGCTTAACAGAAATACAATAAATTCAAGGTTTATAGCCGTAAAGCGTTTTCTCTCACTTGCATATCAGACTTCTGTTATACCTGTAAATCCATGCCATAAGCTTAATCTAAAATTGCCGGTTACTAAAGAATTTAAACGCCTGCCTTTTACAGTTAAAGAACTTGAGGAATTTCTTAGCAGTATTGATACGCAAACATCACAAGGATTACGTGATAGAACTCTTTTTGAGTTAATTTATTCGTCAGGATTACGGGTAAGCGAAGCCGCCGGATTGCATATTGGAGATATTGATTTTTTACAACGTGAAATACTGGTTCACGGTAAGTTCTCTACCGACCGTGTTATTCCAATTTTAAAAACAGCTATAGTTTTTCTTGAAAAGCATTTAGGAGAACGTATCACGCACAAGGATGAACCTGTATTTATTAGCAGCAGAGGTTCACGTGCCGGAGAGCAAATCAGGGCATCGTCAATAAGTGAAAGGTTTCATATCTTACTTAAAGAAAAGAATATTCAGGCAGATTTTAGGAGCACTCATTCAATTAGACATTCAACAGCTACACACTTACTTGAAAATGGTGCAAGTATTCGTCATATTCAAGAATTGCTAGGACACAAAAATATTGACACCACAGAACGTTACACTCATGTTCAAATTGACGGATTGGCAAAAATATACGATAAACACCACCCGAGAGAACACGCTTTACTTGATACTGTAGGCAGGGAATATCGTAAAAGATTGCGGTCACTTGAAATAAAATAACGAGTATGTTTTTTTATCTACGAGAAAGCATAGTAACATCAGAGATTGGTGTCCAAAATGATTCATCATCAATAGTCATATTTTGTTTCTCTAAATATGACTTCAAAATATTATAATTAAATCG
>BTID01000227.1:0-14480 GCA_036245275.1 Termitinemataceae bacterium | reverse complement strand
AGAAATTGTAAATACAGGTAAGGTAGTAAAATACGGCTTTAGACCTATTCTTGATGATGAATTACGAACACTACATAATAAATGGACACACAATTCACAACCCGGAAGCAAAGTTTAAACAATCAAGACGCAGAAATTATTTGTAATCCAAGAAGTTTTGATAAAGGAACATCTATCGTTGCTAAACAGCAGCCATGTATGATAGCAGTTGCACCAATCAGGCGATCTGCCGGATCTCCATGCATAGGTAATGTTTCTGACAAAGCTGCAATTTCCGGTGTTAGCGGTAATATCTTTATTTTTGGCATAGATAAGGCGATTTTTGTCCATTCAAGAACCGACCCAGGAAGAATGATACGTCTTTTTCGTACAAGCATGGCAATTTCCCATAACGAAATCGCAGGTATACCTAAAACGGTTTCTTCACTGATTGCCGAAAGAATATGTTTTGGGATTTTATGTGATTGCAAATTCATCCAAACGAAAATATGGGTATCAAGCACGATCAAAAGTTATTATTCCCATTCGGCATTAAAAGGACCTACAATGTCGCCGCAAATTTCGCCTTTTCCAAACAGAGCAGGAGAAACAGCACCCGTAAGCCGTTTGTCAAAAACTTGTTCGTTGCTAAATAGTTTTCGGATATACGCTTCAAACTCAGCAGATAACGACACGCCTTTTTCTTTAGCTTTAAATACCACATCATCATCTAATTCTAAAGTAATTGTTTGCATAAATTGCAC
The DNA here is from genome assembly GCA_036245275.1 of Termitinemataceae bacterium. GTDB lineage: Bacteria > Spirochaetota > Spirochaetia > Treponematales > Breznakiellaceae > BTID01. The sequence goes on along the minus strand of BTID01000227.1, from coordinate 13,737 downwards.
CTCTAGTTTAAATAATCTATCATAACTAGAAATACAAAACAAGTCTTAAAAGGAGTAACAAAGTAACTATGGACACACAATTCACATATAAGGTCTATGCACTAACTGTTTTCATAATTGCTTTTTCAACAAGTGTATTCAATGAGATGCCTTGCTCGGATGCAGCAAGAGCGCAGCCTTTCGATGTAGTTCTGACCCAATACGAACATTAAAAGAACCCTTAAAAGGCACTTCAGGTTCATTGCCGTTTTCATTACAAAACGACAGGTATTCATCAACTGCATTATGAAAATCTTTTGTAATTGCGTCTACGCTGTCACCTTCAAACGAGATCAAATTCTTAATGCCGGCAACTTTTCCGTAAAACACTTCATCCTCTGCGGAAAATTCAACACTGCCAACATAACCCTTGTAGTGTAGATAATTTTTCATATCAAACTTATCCTCCACTGTCTATTCAGTATAACATGATTAAAGAATCTTTGCGACTAGTATTAGTTGCACAAAAGAATTTTAACACAGAGTAAGGCATAAGAGGAACACAGAGGGAAAACAAAAAGAGAAAGAAAAGATCGTCAAATCTTGCTCCCCCTCTGCGTACCTCCTTTTTACTCTGTGTTAAATTTACCATTATTTTTTGTTGCACCCAGTTGCAATTTTCACTTATCCAAGGGCGATTGCGGTTTATTGATTTTAGGAAATACAATATAATTATTTTTATGACTAAAAAAAACGCAAAACCAACTCTACAAATTCGCAATAGCACTGCCGAATTTCTCATTTTTACAAAACAGGCGGGGCAAGACGGCATAGAAGTGCGTGTGCAGGACGGCACAATATGGCTTACTCAAAAGCTCATGGCAACTCTATTCGATTGCACGGTTGATAACATCGGTTTGCACCTCAAAAACATCTTTTTAGAGGGCGAACTTGATGCTAATTCAAGTACCGAGGATTTCTCGGTACTTGCCGGTAATGATAAAACTTACAACACTAAGCACTATAATCTTGATGCAATCATCGCCGTAGGCTATCGGGTCAACTCAAAACGTGCTACTGCGTTTCGTCAATGGGCAACATCAGTATTGCGTGATTATGCCTTGCGCGGTTACATAATCGACAAGAAACGTATGGAAAATGGTGCGTTTTTAGACGAAGATTATTTTGAACATCTGTTAGCCGAAATTCGTGAAATCCGTCTGAGCGAAAGACGTTTTTATCAAAAGATAACCGATATTTACGCGACATCAATGGATTACAATAAGAACAGTCCGACAACGCGGGAGTTTTTTGCAAAAGTTCAGAACAAACTTCATTACGCTACACACGGTCACACTGCCGCCGAACTTATCTGCGAACGTGCTAATGCAGAAAAAGAACACATGGGGCTAACAACATGGGAACGTAGCCCTGACGGTAAAATCGTAAAAACTGATGAGAGTATTGCAAAGAATTATCTAACAGTCTCTGAGTTAGAATCACTTGGGCGCATCGTAAACGCCTATCTTGATTTAGCCGAAGACCGTGCGAAAAAACATATTCCAATGACGATGGAAGACCACGCAAAACGCCTAGACCGTTTTTTAGAAGCAGACGACAGAGAAATATTAAGCGACAGCGGAAAAATAAGCGCGGAGATGTCAAAAGATTTTGCCGAAAGTGAATTTGAGAAATACCGCATTGTTCAAGACCGCCTGTTTGAGTCAGATTTTGACAAAGAGATAAAACAGACTAGGGATAGATGATAATTTTTCAAAGTGTTGGGTTTAGGTTTAAGAAATTGTAAGCTAGACAAACATATATCATTATGCTATACTGTAGATATACAAAGGAGTTTATTCATGCCGAATGTAACGACAATCCGTTTTAATGACGACTATACGCTTAATGTTATTGATAAAGCCGCAGCCCTTTTAAATCAGACGAGAACCGGTTTTTTGTTGTCTGTTGCAAGAGAGCGTGCCGAGTCTGTCATAAGGGAGCGTACGCAGACGCAGAATGAAATAGAAAAACTGATTTTAACACCGCGAGCTTCACTTGATATTGCACAGACACTTGAAAATCCGCCGCCGCCAAATCAAGCACTTATTGACGCTATGAATCATTACAGAAGTGCTGGCATTCCACATTTGGATTGAATGATGTTTTGCGATTGTATTTACCGTTAGCTTCCATAAGAAACAGCAAATCAATTGCCTAAAAATAGTTTTGATGTCTAGCATTATTTGACAGACATACTGTGGTATATTTAATTTAGACGCACATTTTGTGAGCGCAGATCATCGGTATAATGCAAGGGGTGGGTGTTGTATGATGGAAGTAGATGCGTTTTTTGGGAGATATGAAAAAATGACACCACAAGCAGGTGATATAATTTATGCAAATAGAGGACTCTATCAACACTACGGTATATACTGCGGTAATGGCAAAGTAATACACTTTGCACCAAAACATGGGCTTGAAATAAATCCGCAGGATGCCTATATTCAAGAAACAACATTAACAGATTTCTTAAAAGACGAGACTGTTAAAATCTGCTCTATTTCAAATCCGGCATACAATAACGAAGAAACTGTTCAACGTGCAAAAAGTTTGCTTGGTAAAAACCGCGGTGAGTATAATTTAATTTTTTATAACTGCGAACACTTTGCCCGTTGGTGCAAAACAGGTATTCTAAAATCAAAACAAGTAGAAAATGGACTAATCGCCGTTGCCGGTATTGCAGCCGCGACAGCCATTGGGATCGGTGTCGCTAAGGCTTTAGAAGATGGAAAGAGGGAAAAGTAGCCACACTATGCCTCACACGCCCATTGAAGTAAAAATATGTTTTGGATTACAATATCAAAATAGCTCAGTGGCAGAGCGCTAGTTTAATCGCTAGAGGCGTGGGTTCGATTCCCACATTTTTTATTCGTGCCGTTGCAGTTATAATGAAAAAAGTGCGGTGAATTTTAATAATTTTTGTAGGAGGAATTTGTGAAACGTTGGACAGACGAAGAAGCAAAGGGCGAGTTAAAAAAGTATTCTGAAAATATAAAAGAAGATGATATTGGCAATATTCTGACAAACCAATCCGGTATTATGGATAAAGCGGTCGGTCCGCTAAAAAGGTTTGGCGAAGATATAAAATTGTTATTCTCCATGGTAAAAGACTATGCAACCAAAAAATATACAGAGCTGCCATGGACTATAATCGCCGCAGTTGTAGGAGCACTTGCTTATGTACTCAACCCCATCGACCTTATCCCTGACTTTATTCCATTTTTGGGGCTTGTTGATGATGCCGCAGTTTTAGCTTTGGCATTAAAAGCCATTGATATTGATTTGCAAAAATACAAAAAATGGAAGCAGGAACATCCTGATACTACCAAACAAATTTCTCTTGAGCGTGATGCAGAAAATGCACAGCATGAATTTTTACCAAGTCCGCAAGAGATAGCAGAACGTCAAAAGACGCAAGAAATTTATGATGAGGAAATTCGAAGACTTGAGAAATCACACCAAGAGCAAATGAATATGTTGCAGGAAACACTCAAAAAAACAACAGAAGCTATTTTACTTGCTACAAATGGCGGTGCGATTTCCGGTGTGGGAGCATTAAAAAAGAATGAGTCGCAAATAGAAGATGTTCAGCGTATACACAAAGTTTTGGGTGAAAAACGGCAGGAGTTTAGACACATCGCAGTAGATTTGGAAATAGCTGTCAAACTTACAACACAATTTGGATTTGATATGATTATTGCAGAGTTTGAAAAAATAAAAAATGATACAAAACTCATCATTAATACACATGCAATTCAACAAAAATTCGATGACTTTTCAAATCATATTGAAGGTTCAATCATTGATGTTGTTACACGAAAAGTATCGTTAGGTGATACTGAATGTTTAGATATTTTATCAATAGAATCTGAAGGCGAACGAAAGAATGAATTAGATACATTCCTAAAAGATGTGTTAAAACAAGGTATTGAAAATACAAAAAATAATTTAGAAGATCTTATGTGGGATGCATTTTTTATGGTGTCAGGTATTTTTCAATACAAGATAGCCGACAAAAAAGAAGAACTACAACGCACATCTGCAGAATTAGAGAGCATGAAAAACGTCTTGTCTGAAAGCGAAATACGCAAGCAAGAAACGGAATATAAGAATGAAGTTGATGCACTTGAAAGATTTATCAAGATAGCATGAATTATAAAAAATTGAGAAAATCGAAAGGAGTATTTTATGTCAAGTGAATCCGTAGGTTTTGTACAGAGTGCAGAAAAATTGCAAGAAGCATTTAAGCAAGTACAAAAGTATTTTCAGAACGACTTTATTAAACGTTGGACTGGCGAGGTGGAACAGTACAAGGAATTTGCGGCAAATCCAACATTTCAGGTTGCGGTTGTAGGAGCGGTCAATGCCGGAAAATCTACATTTTTAAATGCAATTTTGGGTGATGAGTTTGCATCAACGGAGGTAACTCCGGAAACGGCAAGTCTTACCATTTTTAAATATGCTCCAAGCAATTATGTCAAAATTAAGTTTTTAAGCCGCGCTGAATGGGATGACTTATGGGCATCTGCAACCAAAAAACCGGATAGCATATTTTCCAAAGAATTTAAAGCACTTAACGGCGAACAATTTATTAGCGAATGGGTAGGACATACAGAAATAGAAGAAAAAGTTTCTTCTGCAGATGCTATAAAAAATATGGCAAAGCGGTATAGTTCTTCAAAAAGTGTTGAGCATTATTTTGTAAAAGAATTAGAAATCGGTATTTCACAATTCCCTGATTCACTTCCCCGTGAGATTGTGTTTGTTGATACACCCGGTCTTGATGATGTTGTTCCATACCGTTCTGATATAACAAAACAATATATAACTCGGGCTAATGCGGTAATTGTATGTGTAAATGCAAAGGTGATGCAAGGGGAACAATTCCGCACTATTACAGGCGTTTTTGAACAAGTAGGAAAGCCGCAAAAAGTTATGGTTCTAGGCACACAGGCTGATACATTTACAAAACCTAGCCGTGATTGGGAAAAAAATAGATTGGAATGGGGTAAATATCTTGGAGAACTTTTTAAAGATGAAGTCTTAATGGGCAAAAACTTAATAGGAGTATCATCAGTTATATTTGCTACTGCCGAAAAACTGAAAAATGGAAAACAAATTGAAGATAATCAAATTACTACTATTGCAAGATTCGCAGCAGGAAATAATATTGAAATTCCACAATTTGGCGCTAGGGAAGATATTTTACAGGCAATAAAAAATAACATTCCAGCAATTCTTAAAAGCAGCGGAATCCCATTTTTCTTTGAATCATTACAAACCGGACCGCTAAAAGATAGTGATATTGAGCTTAAGAATGATTTAGCTTTCAAATTTACCAATATTGAAAATGAAGTTAAAAACCAAGCTCTTGATATACAAAAATCTGTAGAAGAACAGTTAAAAGTTTTAAACGGAACTGTTGAAGAAAAAGAAAAGTCCATAGCTGATAAAAAAGCAGACTATGAAGCATTAAATAAATATACTGCAGAGGTTGAAGATTCGTTTAACGAAATGCGTAATAAAGTTAATGCTGCTATTGCAAATGTTAAGGTAAAACTTGATACCGAATTAAAAACGGCAATTGGAGGTTAATCATGGGAAAAGGAAGCAGCGGCGGAGGTAGTAGCGGCGGTGGCGGCGGCTACAGCGGTGGTGGCGGCGGTAGTTATCCTGTATACAGGGATGATCCGGAAGCACGCGCAAGGCAAGAAAAAGCACACAGAGAGGAAATGGAACGCCTTGAAAGATCACATCAGGAACAGATGAAGGTTTTGCAAGAAACTCTTGCTAAAACTACAGAGGCATTAGTACGCAATACTCAAGCAAGCGGTATATCTGATGAACGTTATGACAAGAAAACGGCTACACTTGAAGATACTCGAACCCTAAATAAAAAATTAGAAAAAAAACGAAAAGAGTTTAAGCCTGTTGCGGTAAAAATGGAAAGCACATTACACGAAACTGCACAGAGCGGTTTTGATTTAATTTTAAGTGAAGTTGAAGAAATAAAAATAGCGTCAGGTCTTTCGCTTGACATTGAAGCCATTAAACAAAAGATAACTAATTTCACAAAACAGATAGATGGTTCAATTTCAGGTGTCCTTAATACTCGTGTTGCATTAAGCGATCAAGAATGTGCAGATATTTTGGCGGGGGAATCAGAAGATGAGAGAGAAAGGGAGCTTAGTGCTTTCTTAAAAAAAGTTGTAAAAGAAAGTGTCAAAAATTCAGAAATCAAAATTGATGAAGTAATGTCTGAATCGCTTAATATGGTTGCTTCCACTATCACAAACAGAATAAATGACAAGAAGCAGGAAATGCAGCGTACCGTAGCAGAGTTAGAAACTATGCAAAGTGCATTGTCGGCAAGTGAAATCAAACAGAAGCAAGAACAGTATAACATTGAACTTGGCACACTCGACGACTTCATTTCCGCCCTTGGTAAAGCAGTCGCTTGATGTGATATGAAATTCACTGTTTGTGATATAGCACCGGAAGAAGCATTGCGTATAACAGACGCTTTTTCTGGTGATTATCCATTTAGTGTAGACAGCGAAAAGTATTTGCTTGTAGAGGAAGCAATAGATAAATCTGCACAAATTGTTCTAAGTGTTACAGGAACAGTTTGTGAAAACATAGTGCTTATAAAAAATGATAAAAGGATGTTTAACTTCCTTGATTTGATTGCTGTGCTTGATAGGTTGTCTATTACTGAATACAGTTTCGGAGCAGAGAGCAAACTTGGTAATAAATACCGTTTTATTACCAAGTTGTTGGGTGGACATTATTTAGAAAAAGATGGTGCTTACTATTATAAAATAAATACAGAAATAGGGCGGAAGTATTTTTACATGAAACGTTTAGAACAATTACGTTTAAGAAAAATTAAAGATTGTAAGTGTATACAAGATTTGCTTTACACAGAGGCAAAATCTATACGTTCTGTTATATGTAAATATGTCGAAAATCCACAGTTTTTAGAATTGATAAAAAAAGAAAAAGATGCAACTTTAACAAAACTTGATTTGATAAAGATTGATTTAAAAAGACTTGATCGATATACAGAAAATACACAAGCTTGCATTGAAAAGTTACTTGAAAATCAGGTTAATGAATTTGATGAAGAATGTGTTAATGCTTTAAGATTAGACGATGATGGAAAAAATCTTGATGCACTTGTAAACGAACGAATTATGCAAACCGTAGATTCGTGTCAAAAAGAATTACAAGAGATTATAAATTCATTGATGGCAGATTTTGAATCCGGTAAGAATAAAGAAAAACAATTAGCACAAAAAAAATTGAAACAAGCACTATACGAAAAAGAGCAAATACAGGAGTCGTTCTTAATTGAAGACGGTTCAGCTAAATCCCCTGACTATTTTAGAGAACTTGATTTGTTGCATAAATTTTTACACGACGGCAAAGAAATACCTAAAATACAGGCAGATACATGTAAAGGTTGTACGGATTTTAATAGCGAAAAAGAATATTGCAATAATTATAAGTGTAAAATAAATATAGTCCCATATATAAAATGCCCAAAATGGTCGCATAAATCCCGTTTGCACCAATCAAAAAAACAAACAGAAACATCATCAAAAATAAGCGATAAATGCGGTAACTGTGCGTATTATGATGCTATAAAATATTTTTGCAATAGAAATAAAATTGATATAACAGAAACAACATCTGAATTATGTCATGGCCATACCACCGTTCAAAAAATGTTTCCGCATTGTCCAAGTTGTGGAAAGATGCTAAATACTGATGATAAATTTTGCGGGCATTGCGGTGTAGCTCGGTATATGGGTATGAAATACAAGAGTGCCGATAAGATGTTTCAATATTGCCCAAATTGCGGTAAGTTAATGAATATAGGCGATTTCTTTTGCGGAAATTGCGGTGCTGAAGCTTATGCAGGATAGGGACTTAGAATCACAGGTTTATCAACAATTGATTACTGTATTAAAAAGATACTATAACAAGTTAAATAAGGAGAAGCGTATTATGAAATGTATAAAATGTGAAACAGAATTTGAGGACAGTTTAAAATTTTGCCCACATTGCGGTGAGGTAAAACCTAGCGAGAAAGAATCGCCTGTTACAACATCGGGCATAATTCTTTTGAATAACAGGTTTTTTAACAATTATGAATATATAAAATATTTGTGCTTGTTTCAAATAGTTGCCGGTGAATTAAATGAAGACTTAATTCGTAAAACCGCAAAGAGTATTACAGAAGAAAATGAATTTAAAGCAAATATGAAAGTTGTTGAGTTATGTAAAAAAACAACTGTTATTGACACTATTCAATTTTTATCTGAGATTGAAAAAATTATAAGTAGTGCAAAAGATATTTTCAGTAAAACAAAATCAGTTGGAAATGATGATATTTGTGATTTAATGATAGAAACACTCCACGCAATAGAAACACTCCACGCAAATGAATATAACGCTCAAAAGGGCATTCCATATACTAATGTATATCGGGAGAGTTTGTTTGCAATTTCAGATAATACGAACAAAAACAAAGAATGTACAAAGCACCATGTTTATGATATTATTGCAGGTTTAACAGAATGTGCATTTACAAATGATATATACACAGATGGTAAAAAACGTTTTATTCAACATCTTGCACGTAAATGGAAAATTGATAGAAATATTTTCTCTGAGATTGAAAAAACAGCAAGTGAATTATCAGAAGTTGAGAAACAGCGGCACAAGATTATGAAAAGTGATGAATCATTTAAACAAGTACAACAAGTACTTTCTGAGTTAAAAGAAAAAGAAAATGAAATCTTAAAAAAATATAATGAAGTTAAAACACCAGACTTTCAGGCATCCGGATTAAATGATACGAAAGAAAAGTTTTGTAAAACATGTATACACTATAAAGACGGTTGGTGTTCAAGGCTTCAAAGTAACAGAAGTAAAAATGACAAATGTGATAGCTGGGCGAAAAAATAGGCGGTTAATGACAATGCAATGTCAATCGTGTAAAACTGAATTAAAATTGAGGCTTAACTTTTGCCCGCATTGCGGCATAAAGCTTGATGAAAAACCATGCGCAAAATGTAACACAATGTTAAGACCGGATTGGGAATATTGCCCGAAATGCGGTGCTTCAAGTACCGGTAAACAAGTAACTAAGAAAGCGCTTGTTGTAAAAAAATGTAATAAAGGTAAAACACCAAACTTTCAAGCATCCGGATTAAATGATACGAAAGAAAAGATTTGTATGACATGTAACAACAAAACAGGCAGTTTTTGTTTACTTCATCATAGTCTCATACGTGAATATGATCAATGTCGTAGATGGACAGACAAAACATATTTGTGGTAATCTATGCGAAAAAAATAATAATGGATGGTGTACAGCACGAGGAATGAATATTGGAACTTTTAGTAACTGCAATAATTACAAGGAAAACTTTTATGGAATGTAAAGAATGTAAAACTGAAATACCGGTTGGTTTAAAATACTGCCCTCACTGCGGCGAAAAAGTTATTCCAAAACGAAAAATTAAGTGCAAGAAATGCGAGGAGATTTTGGAATCAAGATGGAAATTTTGTCCAATGTGCGGCACTGATGCTAAGCCAAAAAAGACTGCTGCCAAAAAGAAGGTAGATAAAAAGAGCCTTACTAAAAAATAATTTCCACCTCTATCATTATATGACAGACCCCCCATGCTATATTATATACTATACACTAAAGACAGGAGATTTTATGAGGGAAACAAGAACTGAAAAAGAACTGGATAAAATTCTAAAACACTTGAATAAATTGGGTAAGAGTAACAAGTCATCTGCCTTTGATAAACTACTTTCCATGATAGATGCTTTCTCACTTGCAGAGCTTGAGCAATTAGCATTACGCTATTCACAGTTAACTCCTACTTTTAAAAGACCTTACATGTGCGATATTGATCCGCCTGTTTTGCATAACCTTTTATCACGGCGTGCATACTTGCTAAATGCTCAGGCGTTTTACGCTACACCCGAAATTATTGAGCGCTATTTAATTGTAAATGAACATTTTAAATCCGCTTTACACAACGCAGCATTGGAAGCGCAGAGTCTGGCAACAGAATTAGATGAGCGGGTAAAAAACAAGGGTGCGTCTATGCCTGATTATAGCATAGAGATTGAGCTTTGGCCATTTATCGCTATGAATGACCCTGAGAACGAAGGCGAGACTATCGAATCGGATAAGCCTATCGATCAGTTATTACAACGCATCTTACCGAATATGTCTTATGATTGGAAAGCCATATTAAAAAAGGATCATGTTTACGGGGATAATTGGTTTGACCTTTGTGGAATAGACTCCGATAAACTAAAAGGTCAAGAAATATGTTATCCCATGCACGAATTGTGGGAACATACCGTCTGGAGCATACATGATATTATTCTTATCAATCTAATCAACACATCAATTGAGATTATTTATTGGCACCAAAATTGGCAAAACGGCGGCGCTTTTTAAATGAAAAAAGAAAAAACACTTGATAAAGTTCTTGATGAATTAAGCGGCCTGTACATATATAATTTTGAAAAATATCATGACATAATAGACAGCTTCTCACTTACCTACCTTGAACAGTTGGCGTTGCATTATTATTCTATCCATCCGAACTTTGAGAAACCGTTTAGCTGTGAAGTTGCTCCTGATGTTTTGGGATCGTTAATGTTTCGCAGGAGGGGATTTTTAAATAATTCATTCAAAGAAACACCCCAAAATATTACACGTTATTTGTTGATAAATGATCATGTTAATTCTTGCGTACATAATGTAGAGTTAGAAGTAAAACGAATAACTAATAGATTTAAAAATAATGAAATAAAATTTATGCAAATACGGCTTGAACCATTAATCTTAGACACCGATTCTGATCTTCAGACAAATAAATTAAGCAAAGATATGAATGATCTGCTACAGAAAATGCTACCTGAAATATCTTGTCCTAGAACGCCCCCTTTATGTGGTTGTTGGGCAGATAGCCACGCAAATTCATGCGGTATAAATCCTGATAAATTAAATGGAGCTTATGTTTGTTATGCTATGCACGAGCTTTGGGATCATACCTGTTGGAGCTTGCCGGATATTTTACGAATCAACTGTATATCTGTTACAATAGATGTTGAGGATTGGCATTATGAGGAATATTTTTAAATGAAAAACAGGAGATTTTTATTATGCAAAATATAGTTTTAATGTTAAGGGAAAATGAAGAGGGCGTAGTAGGCGTGTCAGTTTATCTGTGTAACACACTTGATGAAACATTACACTTTTGTAAGTTTGCAAATAAGTTAAAGTTAGCAAACGCAGAGCATTACCGAGCCAGACGTATTCGTGCAAATAAAGAATATAGTTTGTCAAAACAAAAACAATTCTTATGTGAAGACATGATAGGCTTTGACGACAGATTTATACAAAAAATATTGCGCGGAGTTGATAGTAGTATGTTAGTTTGTATGCTCAGTGTTGCAAGCGATGCGTTACAAGAAAAAATATTTAGAAATATGTCTAGGCGGGCATCGCAAATGATAAAAGAAGATATGGAGTTTATGGGACCGGTTAGCGAATCTGATCTTGAGTGTGCAAAGCAACAAGTAGAGGAAGCTTTTGGACTTGCAGAAATGGCGAGCGATGAAGAAATTAAGTTTAGCGCTAATATAAATAATTATGCTGCCGAATTATATGAGAAGGATAAAAATAATGACAGCTTGCCTTATAATGAAAACTCTAAAGAAAATTATCACACGTGTATGAGCGTGAATAGAGACTACGATAATGAGCGCTCGTATTTTATTATTGTGTTTAGCGGACATAATGAAGAGCCATCTGAAAATTTTGAACAGGTTGCAGTATACCTTTTTGAAACTTACAAAGCGGCATCTTCATTTCGTGACTTTATCAATAAAATGAAAACACCGCCTGGTACGTTTTACTACGCCCGGTTTGGCGAGCAAATGGTAGAATATGAAATCACAAAACCAATCTGCACGGACTTTGATAAAATATTTGACTTTGATGAATACATATTGTCACCTGCACTACTAAGTGTTGATGAAGTTGAAATCTTTAGAGCAATCAGAATTTGTGATGCACATAAAAGGGAGCGCATAATAAATATGTTGCCGCCGCAAGAAGCTGATAGTATACGAAAACAATTTGAAAGTTTAAACAAAAATAAGGATTATAGATTTTCACACGGTGAAATATATTGGATAAAACACGCTCAACGGAAAATCCTTAAAGCAGTGATTGCTGTTAGTAAAAAAGAGAAGCGTCAGGGGTATATAAATTATCCATACCCGCAAGTTTTTAAGGCGTAGGGGGGCTTTTATGAAAAAAACAAGAACTGGAAAAAGAACTGGATAAAATTCTAATTAATCCCATATACATTCGGTAATGTTTTTGGAGGATACACATAGCCGCCTAGCGGGAGGTTTGAGTTGTATACTTTGTCTATTTCAAATATGCCGCCCTTGCTGCCGTTTTTACCGGCTTGCCGCCAGATACCCTGTAAAAGCAGACTTTGCAGATCCATGTTAGCCAAGTAGACAGCGGCTTTTGCGCCTGAGGGTATTTTGGATAAAAGCCCGCCATAAGGCATTGCAGAAAATACCATCCTGTTGTTGTCGATTGCCGTCCCTTGCAGGGCGGGAATGATTCGCGGAAAACCGTCGGTGTCTATGTATGCAATAAATTTGAGTGTTCCCATGTTATTAGCCATATCCATACCGAACGGCGGCATCTTTTTAATATTGCTTTTATCTTTTTTAGCGGTAAACTTCATACATGCCGACATCATAGCGCCCATTGCCACCTGCGGTAAAGATGGTGCAGATATGACAAATGATCTTAGCTACCTGTTCTTGGAAGTTGTTGACGAAATGTCGCCGATTCTTGAACCTAACCCGAATGTCCGTCTGCACCGCGGCACACCTGAAAAATTTTTGGATAAGGTTTGCAGTATGATTTCTTCCAGCCAGGGTGCGCCGTTCTTGCTTAACTTTGATGAACGTTCAATAGCCGGTTTGCTTAGCGAAGCAAAATTTGCGGGGCTGGAGAAACTAATAAACAAGGACAATGTTTTTGATTACAGCAGCGTTGGCTGTTTGGAAAATACAATGGTCGGCAACGACAGGTCTTCCACAGTGGACTGTAACCTTAATTTTTTTAAGGCACTTGAATTGACATTGGGTAACGGAAAAGATATTGCCGCCTACAAAGATTCGGTTTGGGGAAAGCCCTACAAGAACCTTCAAATGGGCACTAAGACAGGCGATCCGCGCTCTTTTAAGACATTCGATGAATTCTATGCAGCATTTCTTTCACAGACAAAATTCATCATAAAAAAAGTGATCGATCTGTATAACGAAGGTGATGCCGTCCGTAGCGAATTTATGCCTACGCCATACCTGTCATGCCTTGTAAAAGGTTGCGCTGAACAAGGTAAAGATGTAACGCAAGGAGGTGCAGAAATCCGGTTTATAACTGTAGAAGGTGTTACATTTGCTACAACTATCGACAGCCTTTTGGCTATAAAATATTTAGTTTACGATACAAAAACCTGCACAATGGACGAATTGATAAAAGCCTTGCAGGATAACTGGATTGGGCACGAAGTGTTAAAGGCTAGGGCTAAAAATAAGCCGCCTAAGTATGGCAGAGATGAC
>BTID01000226.1:0-15094 GCA_036245275.1 Termitinemataceae bacterium | reverse complement strand
TTTCATAAATGGTTCTTGTTTTACTCGTCTTATTTGGAGACAATATTGGAGTATGTTTTCAGGAAATTTATACGCGGTCAGACCTCTGTAAAATATGGTCAGACCTCTACAAATCCCACATAACCCAACACCGCCCTGCCCAAAAGGACAAGATTTTTTCGGGGCGTAAAAGGTATGTTTAGTAATGTAACCTTATATGGCGCCCACGCCCTGTTGCTTTGTCGGCAAACACGCTCAACGTTTCGCGTGCTTTTGTCTGGGCGAGTCATCAGGCAAAAAGCGCAGGACAAACGCCCGCCTGAGGCGGGCGAACGACAATCGAAGGGTTTATGGCGAGCATTTTTGGCAAAAAGATGCGGGAAAAGACAGTGCAAGATTGCGGCGCATGAGTTTTTAGAGGTGCCCATAAGAAAATTACAGTATCTTTTCAAAAATTTTAGATATTGTTTTTTTGTAATAGTTTTCTTTCTGTAAAACGCAAGCACTACTAAGATTGTGCTCATTTATAAACTTTTGTGCAGCTTCCATAGTCCAAAACATAATAAAATATTCTTTTGATTTTTCATTATACATATTACCAGTTACATTACTAAAAAATATTTCTTACTTGATAAATTATCTGCCGTAATCATTATAATATACTGTTAGAACAAAACGATTCCTGCCAATTTCTTTTAATATACTGTAATTATTAAAATTTTCCGGTTTCATTTTGTATCTATTATACAAATCATTTATAAAAATCTTCCCAAAAGTTATGTCAATATAAAAATCATCCCAATCACAGCGTTTGGTGTTTTCTTTAATCATTATATAATTTCTGGGTTGCGTTATTTCTGTAAACTCTGTTGAAAAATAATCTACCGGATATTCCTTGTGATATTCTTTTTTTATTGTTTTAAGGGTTTTAGCATCTAGTGTATAAATCCAATCGGTAAAAATAAAATCTATAGTAGTTTTATTATTTTTTCGAAACCCTATAGCATTTTTATATCTAAAAGGTATTTCGCCAAATGATTCACTTATTGCGCCGTTGTCAATATTGTATAAAAGACATCCACTCCTATCTGCAAACCTAAAGACAACATAATTTTCGATAAAACAATCAGGAAGTAACTCGCTGATAGTTTTAGGAACTTTTTGTATTGTTTTATTTTCCATTATGTATGTGCCATAATCATTTATCTTATACTTATCTTGTGCAGATATTTCAACAGAACAACATATAATACAGATCAATAATAGTTTAAACTTTTTACACATATTTCCTTAGAGGCGCCCTTATTAATTTACCCCAATTATTAAGGTATATTCACATCAAAATAACCGCCAAATCCGTTCTGTTTGTCAAATCTATAACACAGCCCGATATTACGGCCGTTTTTATCAAGAGTAGGTTCAAGAGAAACACTTTTTAAGGAATACAATTTTGAGTAATATATTCCAACCGGTTCAACCAATTCAGTTACGATAAAACAAAGCTTTCCACCGTTTCTCGGATACAATCCAATTTCAGGTCTATCTGAATTCGCAAAAGTTTCAAACATTGTAAATTTTATATTTTCTATATTTGTTATATCAAAAAGTAAAATATAATGTGATGGCCACCCACTTGAACCTACAGGTACGCTACTGTAGCATAAATACTGTGTTTCATTATGATTGAAAAGCCATATTGAGCAGTCAGTTATCAAATCTATTGGTGCCATATTATTTCCATCAAATGTAACTGGAAATCGTTGTCCAAAAATTTCAATTATACTTTCATGAACATCATCCGTTATGCGATTTTCATAAGAATAATACTTTAAATTAAAAACTTCATCTGAATAATCCTCAGCATTTACATAACTACGCACTTGTGTATAATTAATATCATCATCAGGCCGTGTAATATATATAGCGTTAAAACCCCCTTTTATCTCAGTCATGTCATAGGGCTCAAAAAACAAGCTTGCAAAGTTACTGTGTTTTCTATTTGAACAAGCATTAAGAATTACAAAAGAAATGAAAACAAAAAATATTTTTCGGATATTCATTGACGTGCCCATCTGAATTGCAAATTTAACACGGAGTAAAAGGAGGCCTCTTATTTAAATATATATCATCAGGTACTGAATAATCAAGTGATTGATGACCCCCGAGTGCAACAAAAAATAATGTCAAACTGCTACGGCAAATTTAACACGGAGGTACAGGAGGTACACGGAGGAAAGACAAGATTTGATGATCTTTCCTTTTCCCTCTGTGTTCCTCTGTGAAACTCTGTGTTAGAATTCTTTTATTTTAAAATTATTTAAATGCACCCTCTGCAACATTCCACCACCTACTTTCATTTTTTATTCTGTGTTACAATTATTTGCAAGAGGTAATTCGTGAACGAGGGTGCGGCATAAATGCCGATTGCAATGGCAAGTGAAGTATTAATTTCAATCAGTAGGGACGAAGTAGAGCGGGCACGACTTACAAGTGAGTATAAGTATATCGTGGATCATCAAAGTAAAATGGTGCAGGCGAAAAGACGAGGTCGAGCAGAGGGTGAAAAAATTGGTGAAGCAAAAGGTCGCAACGAGGGACGCTCTTTCCCGCATTGCTGCCCGTGATCTGACCAAATGGCGGTAAGAACCTTTACAAACACAGCATCATACTTAGGCGGTCTGCCGCCATGTTTTCCAACGCCCCTTTTCTTCTTACACTTCTTTAGAATAACTGTTTTGCCGTCAATCACAACTTCAGCCTGATCTTTGTAAGTACTAAGCTTATGTGCCAAATAATCCCTGTTCATACCGCAAACAGGAACCAACCTTGCAAGAATTTTATTCTTGCCTTTCTTTGTTGCACTTTGATAATCCTTGTAATTACCTTTTACAACTTCTTCTCGACTGTGCATATCTAACCTCATTTGGTTCTATCCTCACTTAGAACCATTATAAATTTTTGGCTAGATTTTTAATTATTAGGCATCCACTTATTTCGGCTAGATTTAATTATTAGGCATCACGCGGGCCATGCAAGATTGCAGCGCATGAGTTTTTAGAGGTGCCCCTTAGCCGCTTTTATATCCTATACCCGCAGTATCATCCATATCTGTTGCGTCAGGATTAAGATACGCTGTAATCTGTTCACCATCTAAAAGAAAATCTTCTATAGGAATTAGTTTTTGAATACCTTTTTTAGAAAAGATTGTAGTAGAAGTGTTAATAATGTTAGATTGATCAAAAAACTCATCTGGTGAAACCTCAAAAGAAAACTCATTCTTAATGCAGCATATCAATATCTGCCCATCCATTACTATCAAGAGTTAAGTGAATTGCTTCCGAATTATGCCGCAAAACAAAACTCATGAATTTACTGATTTTAATCAAGTTTTTCATTGTTGTAAAATCTCCATTTCTTTATATCTTTATAGCTTTCTGTTGATTTCTTATTTTGCATACATGGCGCCCACATATAATATAACACTGTCAGTCTGTCATAGAACGCTAGAGTGAAAAATATCACAAAACAAAAAAAAGGCTCCCTAGGGAGCCGTAAAACAGATGACCCAACACTCATCTGGAACGAGGATCAAATGGTTGCTCAAGTGCCTCAAATGTAGGTATGGTCTACATATACTTGTATTAGCATGATACTGCAAAAGTATCAACCCTATTTTTTTATGTATTCTGTCGGAACAGAATCGACAAGCAATATCTTGTGTTTAATCACCCGCCCTTTCGGGCAGGTAGCTAACACTTACACTTTATTATATATTGAAGAAATGCACCTGTTAACCGGTGCGCGGAAATCGTAGCAGCCGGCTCGCTGTTTTACAATTTGCCTAATTTCTTTTGGAATTAAAGCAAAACATTCAATGTTCTGACTTTGCCGTAGTGCGGCAACACATACTGCAATTGTGCGCTCTTGCGGCGGCACACTCGCCAAAAATAATGTATCATGTTTCATATAAGACTCCTCTAAAGAAAAGATTTACGGTTGATGTGTTAGGACACACCTATCCCGTATTATCAGTTATCTTTTTTGGAATCTACCAAAGAGTTAAATTGTCAAAATAGTTTTCTGTAGTTTTTTTGATTCTTGACACTTATATTATAGCATAGTCACTCTGTCATAGAGCGCTAGAGTGAAGAAACTATGCAATGATTGGCAAAGTCAGATTGGCGAACTGCCTTACAAAGTAGGTGTGGGCTACCATTAAGGTCTAGCATTTACAGGCGGTGGATAATATTTACATCGAACGTTTTTGGAGGTCGCTTAAGTACGAAGACATTTATCTTAACCGGTATGAATATGTTTCAGATCTAAAAAAATACTTAAAAATATTTTTAATTTTATAATACAAAAAGGTTTCATCAATTCACTTGACTATTTAGTACCTGATGATATATATTTAAATAAATGGCATGCCGATAATGAAAGTGGCTTAACACACCTACTTTTTTTAAATTTTTTGTATAAAAAATTCGGCGCAGTTCATATTGTATAATAAAAATATATGGGTACAACTGATTTAATTTTAAAACCGGTAAGAGATTTAATGTCTCTAAAATTTTCTATCCCTGATTACCAACGTGGGTATCGTTGGGATGACCGACAAGTCAAAGAATTACTTGATGATATTCGTGATTTTTATCAAACTGTTGAAAATAAAAGCAACGTTGGACAATTCTACTGTTTACAACCAATAGTAGTTATAAAAGGGAAAAAAGAAAATACATGGGAAGTCATAGATGGTCAACAAAGACTAACAACTCTTTACATAATACTTTACTGTAAGGAAAATATTGTTAAGGATGAAGTGTCAGAAATATTTACTATTGAATATGGCACCCGCCCTGGCAGTGAAGATTTTCTTAGAAACTTAAAAAATAACGTTCATGATACGATTTTATCCAACGATAATGTAGACTACTATCATATGAGCAATGCTTATAAAACTATATTAAAGTGGTTTACAGAAAACGATACTGTAAAAGCATCTCGATTTATTGGATCTGTTCTGAAAGATGTGCAGTTTATCTGGTATGAGGTACATGGTGAAGAAAATCCTAGAGAAATATTTTCAAGAATAAATTTAGGTAAAATAAAACTTACAAGTGCAGAGTTAATAAAAGCCCTGTTTTTTCTTAATAAAAATGCAAGTCCGGAGTATCAAGCGAAAATAGGCCTTGAATGGGATAATATTGAAAACACATTACAAAATCCTGCTTTTTGGGGGTTTATTAAAAATTCTAAAAATGTTAAGTCGGTAAATATAAATACAGAGGATGGACAACCAAATCATATTACTTTAATTTTAGACTTAATAGCTTCTAATTATAATATTCAAAAGTATATCAAGGGTAATGATATTGATCGTAAACATGATGAATATTGGTCATTTTATGTTTTTTATGATTTAATTAATAATGATTCGCTAAAGTCAGAATCTAAAGGATTAACGACAAAAGAATATTTATGGGATTTAATAAAATCTTATTTTAGAACTTTTGACGAGTGGTTTAGCGTTAATGATTATTTTCACTTGACTGGATTTTTATTTCAAATGGGTGAAAAGATAGAAGATATAAAAGATTTATTTGATAAATATGGCGAGGATCAATTTCTAAAGGCTTTGAAGGAACGTATAAAGAAACGTTTAAATGTATGTGAAAATATGTTAGAGGAATTATCATATAATGATAATAAAGGAAAAACAAAAATATCAAACATATTATTACTTTTTAATATTGTTTCAAGCATTGAAAGTGGTTATATTAGATTTCCGTTTGAACGCTACAGTAACGAGCAATGGAGTCTTGAACACATTCATGCACAAAACTCAGAGGCGTTTAAAACTGAAGATCAAAGAAGGGCACTCTTAGAAGACCAGAAAAAATATTTTAAAAATAAAAACAATTCTATCGAAACAAAAATTAAAAACTTACTTTCAAACAATAATATTGACAAGGTTCCTTTTGAGACTCTTGAAAAAGAAATATTTAACCTTTTTACTGATGCTGATACATTAGATAATAAAAATCTAAATTCTATAAAAAACCTAACCTTATTAACAAAAGAGGATAATTCAAGTCTTAGCAATTATTTATTTCCAGTGAAAAAAGATAAAATCAAAGAACATGATGAGAATGGTCACTTTATACCGATCTGCACCAAGAATGTATTCATGAAATATTATTCTACAAATGTTGAACAAAATGTTAAGTGGGATATAGTAGACATGAATGAATATTTTAAGCAAATAAAAAAAACGCTTAAAGATTATTTCGTAAAAGATGATGATATGGAGGAAGATGAATGACATTTTGGAAAATTATATCAGATTCTAAATTGAATATACAATAAAAATACCTGCTATACAGCGTGATTATGCACAGGGGCGTATAGAACAAAATAAACTAGCAGTCCAATTTTTAAAAGATTTAAAAAACCATATTGTGTCTAGCGATACTTCAAAGATTCATCTTGATTTTATATATGGGCGTGTAAACAATAATAATGAGTTAATTTTACTCGATGGGCAGCAACGAATGACAACTTTATTTCTTCTTCACTGGTACTTATCATTAGGAAAATTAACAGAAGAACAGAAAGGCATTCTTTCAAAATTCAAATATGCAACAAGAACAAATACTGAAGATTTTTGTTTTAAGCTAGTTAAGGAAAATTTAGAAGAGAAAAATATTATCAATCCTAAAGATGTAGAAAAACCGACTATTAGTAAAAAAATCACTAATTCAAAATGGTTCTTCTTGTCTTGGAAAAGAGATCCTACAATATCAGCTATGTTAAATATGCTTGAACATATAGAAAATATATTTGGTAAACCTGACTTTTCTCTATTTAAAAATCTTATTAGTGAAGATACCTGTCCAGTAACGTTTGAATTTCTACCACTCGAAAGATTTGGGCTTGAGGATGAACTCTACATAAAGATGAATGCACGAGGGAAACCGCTAACTAATTTTGAAAATTTTAAAGCCAAGTTTTCTGAGTATGTAGATGATGCAATGAAATTGAAATTAGATAATGAATGGCTTGATATTTTTTGGAATTTTGAAAAGAAAAATGACAGTCCATCTTCAAAAAACGCTGATGAAAAATATTTTAATTTTTTTGAAAATATAACATTATGTTTTTTTCTTGAAAATCAAAGTCTTGAAAAAAAAGAAGACTTCGATTTATTTGAATGCTACGATAAAATTTATTCTACTCAAATATTTATAATGAATATAAATGCAGTTCTTGATGCACTAGTAGATTACAATGACAATAATAACTACTTTAATGATATTTTAATATCAGATCCAAGTCCGACATATTGGCAACGTGCTAGGTTTTATGCTCTATCTTGTTTTTTTATAGAACATGGAAAAGTTATTAAAGAAAATAAATGTATATTCGAAAGTTGGATGCGCATTTGTCGTAATCTTATAAATAATACTATCCATGATGATATAAGTGATTTAGAAAAATCTATAAAATCAATAAAAAAATTAACAACAGAAATGGATAATATATATGAATTCTTTGATAAATATTTAAAAACCGATAAACTTCCTGCTGATTTCTTTGATAAAGCGCAGCAAAAAGAGGAAATTATTAAATCTGATTTATTGCTAAATAAAAATCAACTATGGGAAAATCTTATTTTAGGCATAGAAAGCAATTCTTATTTTGATGGTCAAATTGGTTTTATATTAAGGTTTTCAAAAAAAGATAACATGTATGATGATAAACTTTTCGCTCGATATTCAAAAATACTCAATGAGCTTTTTTCAACTTATAAAGAAAATTTTGATTTTTTATTTCAAAGAGCACTGTTTACTATTGGAGATTATTTAGCACCATTTTCCTCTGCAAAATCATTTTGCACTTTTGATGAAGGGTTACGTGCAAAAAATGATCATTGGCGTAAAGTATTTGATCATACTGAAAGATCAAATTACCTAAAACAATTATTGGATAAAATCGGTGATAAGAATATTCAGAAATGTTTAGAGAAAATTATTGATAACTATAGATATGATGAAAAAGATTGGAAAAGTCATTTCATAAAAGAAGGAAAAGATAATAAAGCAAAAGATAATAATGGTGCTACAGTTTTTAAACACTGTAGAAATGGCCAAATAAGGATTTTGGATGGTGAAATAATTACTTTATCTCAAGGCGGAATATACAGTCAAAAATGGAGTAGCTGTGCAGAACTTTATACTTATGTATATTATCTGAAATATCTATCAGGTAAGGATGATAATGTGTGTCCATTTACAAAAACCCATTATTGGAATAGCACACACCCTTGTGCTTGTATCGATACATGGGAGAAAGGTATCTATGATGACTATGATCTAACAATGGATATATTGCACGATACTGATGGATATTCATTGATTGTAAAAGACAGAGATGGAAAAGACCTTCCAAAAAATATAAGATCAGCGTTAAATAAAAGTAATTTTAAAAAAGACGGTAAAGAATATGCAATATATCCAGGGAAAGTTTCTTTTGACGATCTTGACAAAACTATACATAAAATTTTAAAGAATCTTGCAAAATAAGAAAATTATTTAAAATCCATAAAAACTTTTTCTCTTTACTATTCCCTTATAATCCGCAGTCTTCTAGGAGTTTTGTGTTTCCTGTAATTTCTAAACAATTTCCGCTTGTTTTTATTTTGCCGTCTTGTAAAATGAGGACACGGCTGCAAAGTTCTTTTGCAAGCTCTATGTCATGTGTTGCTATAAGCATTCCTGCGTTTAGTCCCTGCAAAATTTCTACAAGGCGGCGTCTGCCGCGCGGGTCAAGAAATGCTGTAGGCTCATCCATTAGCAGCAAGTCGGGCTTCATTGCAAGCACACAGGCAAGTGCGGCAAGGCGTTTTTCGCCGCCTGAAAGTTTGTGACTCATTCTGTTTTTTAGATGTGGTATTTTTAGTGTTTCTAAAAGAGTTTCACATTCTTGTTTTATTTTTTCGATTTCGTCTTTGTAGCTTGGTAACTTTATGCTTGCTTGCAAATAATTTTGCGGCCCGAACAACAAATCCTCCCATACAGTATTCATAAAAAGTTGATCATCAGGATTTTGAAAAACTAAAGCCGCACGGCGGCGGATTTCACTTAATGTTTGTTTTTCCAGTTTGATACCGCAAATTGAAATCTCGCCAGAGTGTATCGGCAAGATGCCAAGGAGCGTTAAAAGCAGTGTTGATTTTCCTGCCCCGTTTCCTCCAAGCAGTGCAATTTTTTCACCTGCGGCTGCCTCAAAACTTAAATCGTTAAGCGTGTGATCCGCATCTGATCCCGGGTATGTAACAAAAAGATTTTTTACGTTTATCATTTAAAAAACCCAAACGCAAATTTATTTAAATCAAAGAAGCGTAAGACTAGCAAACCTAGCGTGCACACAAATAAAAAAACATAATCGCTTACCATAAATTTTTTTTGATAATCACTGTGATACATACCGGAAAACCCGCGGCACTTCATTGCGGAATAAACCCTATCTGCCCTATCAAAACTTCGCAGTAAAAGTTGTCCCATAAAAGTTCCCATGTCTGTTATGCGCAATGCTTTTAAATTCGGTGCGCGCAAATGATAGGCGACCCACATATCGTTTGCTTCTCCTAGAAGCGTTCCTATATAACGGTAAGTAAGCGCAATCTGCAAACCAAAAACGCGAAAAACTTTTGGGTGCGTCATGGCTTCCGACAAAGCTAAAAATGGGGTTGTTGCTACAAGGATCAAAACAGCAAACACGCAAAGAAGTGTTTTTATCAAAATCGAAAAACAAGAAACCATCCCGCTTGTAACAACAAACCCGTAAATTCTAAAAAGGCCTTCTCTCATAAAAATGATATTGCTAATTCCTGCAAACAATGCAAAAGGCAGCGCATAACAAAAGCGCGCAAACAGCGGCTTAAAAGGAGTGTTTGAAAGCGGCATAAGAAGTGCCGGATAAAAAACAAACATTATCGGAGCGCTAAGATCAAAAGAGGGCATAGACACAAGCAGAACAATATAAATGAGTGTAACAAAAAGTTTAGTGATGGGATTAAGTGAATGTATACATGAACTTCCCATACTAAGAGTTTCTATATGATCTATACCGCTTGAAGCTTTGTGAAAATGCGCCACTTTATTTTATACCTTCTTTAAATGGACTCGCCGCTTGCATAAAAAAATTAGGGTGCCGATTCCCAGTGCTGCGGCAAGTGTGATTAGGCTTCCGACAATTCCGGATATTGTGGTTCCCCCCGGACCCTCAGCATCTTTAAAATCATAGTCAGGGAGAAAGGCTGTTTTTTCAACGGCACTTGCGGCGGCGTTAAACAGGGGACCCTCGGCTTCAAGCTCGGTTGTTCCGGCGGTATTTTCTATAGCCCACTCAAGCCCGTCAGGAAATGCGGAGGCAAGCAGGGAGAGGCCGCCGCCTATAAGTAACGCCAAAACTGCAAAAATGGCGATGACTTTTTTAAAAGGCATTTGTTTCTCGGTACTTTGTACGGCAAGAATTTCCGGACGCGCACTGTGAAGAAAACACAACACGGCGGCGGTAACAATTCCTTCGACTAATCCGATTGCAAGATGAATCGGCTGCATTAAAAGTACGAATGTTTTAAAAGGCAACTCGGTAATACCGGAAGCTAAAGTTTCAAGCACAACAAAAAAAGCGCCAAGCTGCAAGCCGGCGGCAACAGATAAAATTGATGCTATCGTGATATTTTTTTTGTTCACGCCGTTTTTGATAATCGGCTTGTAAATCAGTGTGTATGTGATAAGGCAAGACGTTACGCCCATGTTAAAAACATTGCAGCCGTACGCAAGAAGCCCGCCATCGGCAAAAAATAAACATTGAATCAGCAAAACGCTCGCTAGGGCAAGGAGCGCGGGGAATGGCCCTAAAATGGCAGCCAATAAAATACCGCCGCCTATGTGTCCGCTGGAACCGGTGCCGGGGATTGTGAAATTAATCATCTGCCCTGCAAAAATAAAAGCGCCCATCACGCCCATCAAAGGGATTTTCTTTTCGTCAAAATTGTTACCGGAAATTTTTTTTACCGACAACCCAATCGCGGCGGCACTCGCCACGAGCATTGTTGTTCCTACTGCCGGTGAAAGCAGCGCATCAGCCATGTGCATAATCATACTCCTATAAAAATAATTTCAAACCCTAAAACTTCGTGTTTAAAGAGCCTGTGTAAAGGAGTTCATCTCCGGATGGGTAAAACCATATCAGCTTTCAAGCTGATAATAAAAGGGTAAACTGAAAACCGGAGCTTGTCAAGGTGAACGCCTATGATCTAAATACCACGCCTGCGTCTCTACATAAGTGCTGGGCTGCACTGCGGCCTGAGACAACTGCTACCGGTAATCCGCCCGGAGGAATAATCCGCTGACCTGCAAAATACAGGTCTTTAATAAGGCGAGTTTTATATGGAAGAATTGCCCACTTTGTTTTTGGCAATCTGACAGTCATCCAAGAGCCGTGATAGGTGCCGCAGTAACGCTCAAAGGTAAGAGGTGTCGCTATGTCAAAAACTGCAACTTTGCTTTTAATGCCGCTTATATTTTCTTCCAAAGCGTTGATCACTTTTTCAAACAGTTCTCTCTTACATGCCTCATAAGTGCCGTCCTCTTTTTTTGATTTCCAGTAATGATATGTGTTACCTGATAGAATGAGTGTTATTGCAGTGCAACCTTTAGGCGCATAATTTTCTGTAGCAGCATACTGATTGTAAAGCAAACTTGTTATCGTGCGGCCTGCATATTCAAATGGTTTTTTTAGATTGAAGATTACACTTTTCGGATGTTTAGACAAATCGATATTCACTCCAATGCTTACAAAACAGCACATAACAAGCGCATTATCTTTTTTTGCATTTTCTCTCATGCGCAAAAAATGACTGTCCATAAGCGGCGGGTCAAACAGCGTGTCCACAGCCGCCAGTGTATCGCTTGATACAACAACGCAGTCGCCGCTTATCGATTTACCATTAACAAGCAATCCTTTAGCGCTGCCATTTTCAACCTGCACCGCCTGCACCCGATTGCCGTAATGAACCTCTCCGCCAAGTTCTTTAAACTTGCTTTCCATGTTGCGCACCAATGTCAAGGAGCCGCCCTCTATATAAGCGCAGTCACCGGCAGATGCAGCACCAAGCGTTGAAAGCAAGGAAACGGCATCAAACTTGCGATCTGCAACCGAACACATTAGAAGCCGTATTAAAGGATGTTTAAAGCGCTCAGCATATTCTTCTACAGAGAGCTTGCTCAATGCAGGAACTCTTAACAAGGCGGGCAGCATTTTAAAAGCCGCAGCAAAAATACTCGGGGCTTTTTTTGAAACGTTTAGAGCAAAAATGTCCATAATCGGCATGCCGAATTTTTTAAAACGATTAATATCGCGGCAAAGTTTTTTTATTTGCAATTTATCTTGCGGCGATACTTCGATTAGATGAGCTTTTAGCTTTTCAACATCGCGGTACAAACATACCTGCCGCCCATCATTTTCGCACACCCGAAAAGGATCATTTACTATGATCTGAGTTTGTTGCGCCTCTGTGCCGCTTTTTATAGCACCTAACTCCTGCCAAAGACGGTGAATCATTTGCGTAGGGCTTGAGCCTGTAAGCCAATGCAGTCCGCCCTCAAAATGATAACCCTTTCTACGCCACGCAGTACAGTTGCCGCCCGGCATATTTCCTGCCTCATAAACATGCACATTAAATCCGCTTTTTTGTGCATAAATAGCGCAAGACAATCCCGCGATTCCCGCACCCACAATCAAAAGTTTACTCATATAGCACCTAACACCCTACAACTGTAATACCGTTTTCGGTTTCCCATTTTAAGCGCTCATCCCAGGGCAGTTTCTTTCCATCAGATCGGCGATCAAATATTACTAAATATGATGATGCAGATGGATCAACTGTATCACGGTATTTTGCTATTTGCTTTAAACCATCTTCGCGAACAGTTTGCGGCGAGCTGTAATCGTAAATCAATTTTATTTCGATGATGTGTATTTTATTTTTATACTCAACCGCTAAATCCATGCGGCCGCGGCCTGCCGCATACTCTCTGTCGATAGAGCCTCCGCCGTTTAGGACACGCTGTAAAAATGCCTGCAATAAAAGGTGAGGGAATGCCTCAGTGTAATTCATTTTTTGTTCCCATATTTCTGAATTGGCACGCCAAAATTTCTGAAACTCTTTTAACAATGCGTCCATGTCGAGGGTGCCGTCATCATTTTGCCAACGCCATTCAGGTTCTACTATGGCTGCTTGCGCTCCAAAAGTTGCAACACGGGCAAGTGTTTCACGGTAAATCGGGTTTGCAATTTGCGGCGTTCCGTGTTCCATCGAAACAAGTCCTAAATCCAAACAATATCTAAATGCATCACTTTTCGCAAGAAGCGGGTCGGCATCACCGGACATTAGGCTTTCTATAATTTTGCATATTTGCTCGTCATCCATTCGGACGGCAAGCGCATCTAAATGCGTTTCCCTAGCTCGGATCATCTGCTCCCGTGCTTTTTTTATATGAGCTATCGTTACCGTGCTGTAATCATCTTCTTTTAAAATCCTCATCGTAGCACGCTTAAAAAGTGAATTGACAATCCAAGGCTGACCGCGCGATTGTTCCCAAACATAATCAAGTGCATCCTGAGTTATCTGCTGTCCTGTTTCTTCAGTTCGCTGTGCAAACAAGTTTTGTATATCTTGCTTTCTAAAATTGCCAATCACTGCCGAATCTTCTTTAATATTAAAAGGAGACCCGGGGTTTACCGGCTTGCCGTCTTTTGCAAGAGTTATATAATCTTTTAAGTCGCGCATTCCAACAAGCACTATGGATATGGGGAATTTTCCAACTCCGCGATCTGCAAAACCGCCGCGCAACTGCCGCAAAAAGCTAATCAAAGGATTGCCTGCAAGTACATCAACTTCATCAAACAGCACAATAAGCGGTTTGGGCGCAACTAATGCCGCCCATTTTCCTAGAGTTGCGCTTAACTGTATGTCCGAAGTATTGCCTTCAATCTTTGGAACCGGAATATTTGCCCATCCTGCAAATCTGCAAATAGCTTGATAGATTATAGAATTAGCCTCTGCGCGCTCATCAAGGCCTTGACATTCTTCCACACTGACATAGCAAGCCGTCATAGAGCCTTCGGCATTTATCTCCCGCGCCCATGCTTGCAAAAAAGTTGTCTTGCCGGTCTGCCTCGGCGCGTGAAGCACCCAGTACAGTTTGTCGCGTATATAACGGTCAAGCTGCGCGCCTATAAGACGCTCCGCAGGCGGCAGCATATAATGATCCCATGGATTACATGGGCCGGTTGTATTAAAAAATCTAACAGGGCGTTTTTGGTTCATGGTATAATGATAACATACGAAACAGCTTGCAACAAGGAATGAATGAACATGTACACTTACGATATGAACACAGGTAAATTTTTTACTTCCAGTAAGCGAACCGCTTCCATTTCTAATTCAGGATAGTCGATGATTTCTGCACTTAAAATATTTTTTTCGCTAATTAAGGCTGCTGTACCGCCGATAGCGCATAGATATACTGCGCCCCATTTTTGCGCAGCCTCATAAAAGGCAGTGCCTCTTTTGCCTTTCGCGATTGTTAATAAACTTAAGCCCCGCGAAAATAATTCGCCGCAGTAAAAGTCCATGCGCTGCGCCGTTGTAGGTCCTATGCTTCCGCAAATTTTCCCAGGCGGTGTAGTCGACGGCCCCGCGTAAAAAACAGGATAGTCAAACAAGTATTGCGGTAATGGTTTTCCCCCTGCTATTAATGCGTGCCATTTTTTGTGTGCCGCGTCCCGCGCTGTAATAATTTTTCCGCTTAACAAAATCATTTTTTGTTTTTCGATAGTTTTCAATTCTGTGCATATTTCTTTTATGGGACGGTTTAAGTTTATTTTTATAGCGCTATTAAGGGAGTCTTCATCTTTGAAGGGCGCCTCTTCTACGGCGCACTCGCAGAGCCGCTCTAAAAACACCCCATCGCCGCTTATGTAGCCTAGTGCATTGCGGTGGGCGCAGCATGAGACGCCTATGGAAACAAAGCAGCTTGCCGCA
>BTID01000225.1:0-16126 GCA_036245275.1 Termitinemataceae bacterium | reverse complement strand
TTGAAAAAGCATATACACATATGAAAGGATATAATGTTGATCTCGATCAATATGAAATTTATATTTCTGAAAATAAGGATCGTGTATTCATAACATTTTCTATTCCGGTTATATGGAGCATATACACTGAACCTAGTGATTATCACATAACTAGGTTTGAATATAATGCAAAAACCGGAGAATTGATTGAAAAAACAGGCGTAAGATAATAAAATACATATTCCACCTGTCCATGCCGGCTAACTGCTAAGGCAATTTAACACGGAGGTACGGGAGGTACACGGAGAAGACAAGATTTGATGATCTTTTTTTCTCCTCTGTGTTTTCCATCTGTGTTCCTCTGTGCGCCTTTGTGTTAAAATTCTTTTGTGTTAAAATTATTTAAATGTGCCATCCCTTGCAAATCCCGCCCAAATTCTGCCATAATAAAACCATGACCTATCAAATTCCTGTTTTTGTAAATGGGGCAAGGGGAAGTGGGGCGGCATGGTTTTCTGGGATTCTTGGATATAACAAATGATCACATCACTAGGTACGCTTTTGTGTGGATTAGTTTTTGTTCTAATTGGTATTTGTTACAAAAATATAGAGTGGAGAGATAATATAAAACCAAAAGATCAAAAGAAGTTTTTTATTGTAATTGGAACCGCAATGATTTTCGTGTCAATTGCACGCATAGGCTTAGAATTGTTGACAGATAAATAACGTAACCGCCAAAACCACCAAACTGCTAATGTAAATTTAACACTTTTCCATCCACAGAATGGAAAAGTCGAGGTACAGGAGGTACACGGAGAAGACAAGATTTGATGATCTTTTCTTCTCCTCTTTGTTTTCCCTCTGTGTTCCTCTGTGCGCCTCTGTGTTAAAATTCTTTTGTGTTAAACGTGATTTAAATGTGCCATTATTTTTATTGTATCCGGTGACATATCAGTTTCTTGCACACCACCGCCAAAAAATACTAACATTAAATAATGAATATTTGTTTTTTTTGGGTGGGTGGGTAATTAATATGAAAAAAACTTTTTTTATCCTGTTTTATGTATTTATTTGTTATTCTGTTATTTCTGATGAAATTAAATTACCAGACGGGTCAACCTATTTTGGATCTCTTAAACACAATTTATTCGAAGGTTATGCAAGTCAAAAATGGACGAACGGTGATATTTATATTGGCTATTTTTCAAATGGTATGTATAACGGAACAGGTAATATGTCAACAAACACATACACCTTTGAAGGAAGATTTGAAAATGGCTTGGTAAATGGTAAAGGAAAAATAGAATTTAAAACAGGAATAAACTATACCGGTGATTTTAAAAATGGTATATATGATGGAAAAGGAGTTATGACAGATTCTGAAGGTAATATCTATACAGGGGATTTTGTAAACGGCGTAAGATCAGGTAAAGGATACTTGTTTCTGCAAAACGGTGATTCGTATACCGGTGATTATCAAAATGATATGTTTAATGGGTACGGCATATATAAAGAACTTAACGGAAACTATTATGTGGGTAATTTCAAAAACAATAAGTTTAACGGTGAAGGTATATACATAACAACAGATGGCAAAAGATATGAAGGTGTTTTTGACGATGGAAAATTCCCTGTAAAATATGAAAGCTTTGCATATAGAATAGACCTCATTTTTATTCTATTACTAATTTCACTTTTGGTTAATATATTTTTTGTAATCAAGCTCAGAGAAGACAAGATTTGATAATCCTTTCTTCTCCTCTTTGTTTTCCCTCTGTGTTCCTCTGTGCGCCTCTGTGTTAAAATTACTAAAATGTGCCATTATTTTTATACATCCCTTGCCAATCCCGCCCAAATTCTGCCATAATAAAACCATGAACTACAGGGTGAGCGCATTAAAAAAAATGTGTTTCAAGTGCTAAACAGAGAGAACAAGTAAATGAATAGTAATATTGTTAGAATTATATTTCTCATCACAACAATCCTAAATTCCAGTTGCATAAGTATAAAATATGGGCTTAAATCAGTTGATGTTACAATAACAAACACAACGTCAAATTCCATTTATATAACCGACTTGGGATTTATCGGAAGTTTTGTTAATGAAGAAAAGAAATATTACTTACTCACATTACCCGCATTTCTTGAATCCGATCCACAGCCTTGCTTTAACAAAAATAAATATGATTTTTTATTTGAAATAAGAGCAAATAGTAATATGCGTTTTTCGGTAAAACTTAATAATATATCATCAACACTTACAAAAAAAGAAAGTAATGAATTTATTATTTATTATACAAATAGACCATTTAATATTTCAAATTATACAGAATATGCATATAAAGTCAATAAAAATGGTTACATTGCACATGGATACAGTACAGATGACGGTATAAGTTTTAAAATATGATTGCGGCGCATGAGTTTTTAGAGGACACTTATCTTAAATTCTTTTATTTATCATGTTAGAATTGTAAGAAATGATGAAAAATGAATTTGCTGTTACGGCAACTGAAAGTATGCGTTTCTATGCTGGTGCGGTTATCCAACACCTTAAGAATTATAGCAGCTTAAGCGGCAGTAATATTGATGCCACAAATGATCTTTTGGTTAAACGTTTTGCAGACGGCGAGATGGAAGTTGAAGTTATCAGCTCCATGCGTGGAAAAGATGTGATTCTCTTTGCTTCGAGTGCGCGAAACGAGGCAGGTTTAAGCGTAAATGATGCAAAAATTGAACTTTATCATACAATTGATGCGCTAAAGCGTTCCCGCTGCGGCAAAATTATCGTTTTTGAGCCTTATGTATCGTGTTCGCGCTCTGATCGGCCTTTAGCACGCAATTCTGTGGGACTTTGGGTGCATTTTAAGACCCTCGTTAGCCTTGGAACTGAGCATATTGTCACATATCAGCTTCATTCTGATAAATCTAAGGCAATGTTAGACCCTGCGATTTGTGTTTTAGATGATATTCCGATTTTTACCTTGTTAAAAAAACATCTTTGCGACAATTATATTAAGGATTTAAACACACTCGAAAATGTAGTCCGCAATACTTGGGCATTTTGCTCTGTTGATGCAGGCGGCGAGAAGATAACGCGCCGTTTTGCCAATGCTTTTGGCGCTCCTCTTGTGATTGCTCACAAACAACGTGATTATTCAAGGGCAAATACCGTTGAATCCATAAATATTTTGTCTGCAGAGCCACTAGATGGTAAAATCTTGTGGATTGTAGATGATATGATTGATACCGGAGGCTCAGTTATCAGCTTGATCAATGCCTTAACTAAGCAAAATCCAAAAGAAATCAACATTATTGCCGTTCATGCGCCTTTTTCAGGCGAAGCGGCATCTAAACTTTCGGACCTTTACCATAAAAATATGATAAACCGCATAATTGTAAGCGATACAACTTATTTTCCGCCGGCAATTCCTCAAATGTTACCAAGTCTGCAAATTGTATCTACCAGCGAACTTAGCGCACTGGTTATACGGCACCTTGTTTCCTCTGCTTCAATGGCAAACATTCACGAAAGTTTTAACGCCCACGAATATCTTGCAAACTGCGATTTATTTTTAACATGCTAGGTTTTATTTTTAAGGAAAATAAATGGAAGTCTTAGATGCAATTGCAGCTTGCTTTAAAAATGACTACCACAAGGTACTGCAAAATGTTTCGCTACAGGAGAGGCCGCGGTGCAAAGCATGGCTTGCAAAAAAACTTTGCGAGGAGCAAAGCATTGAACATGGCACATGCAAAGATGCTCTTGATACGCTTGAAACATTTTTGTTTGCAGAAGCAAAAAATAAAAACAGAAAGACTGTTTTTTTTGTAATTACTTCGCTTATAGTTATCACTTTTGTAATTTCTGTTTCAAATAACATTCAAACTAAAATGGCGCATAACAATTTAAAAAAACAATATGACATACTAGAAGATGAATACAACTACTTGCTAGAAAACTGGACAATCAAAGTTGATTCAATAAGTGTGGGGAACGCAAGTAAAAGCGGCAATTGGCTAACTAAACCCGGCAATGAATTAATTGCATCTGAGATGCGCTTGTTTAATCCTGTGATAAACTATACTTCACTAATAAACAGCAATGCAAAATTTGATATAAAAATAATTGATTCATTCGGCACTATGGTAAAAAATGAAAAATCTCCTGATGGCTACACCTACGCAAAAACAAAATGGGTATTGACGGGGGGAATGCACACACACGACTTAGACGGCTTTGGAGACGGCGCTTCCAGCATATATTCTGCCGGGGAGTGGATCGTTGAAGTTTGGTATAACGGTGTTTGCCTAAAATCGCAAAGTATAACTCTCTATTAGAGGTGCCCTTTATAGAAATCTTCAAAAGACTTTAGCGCTGATTGCATTCGCAGGGAATAAAGATTTACGGCATCAATATAAGAGGGGGGTATATATCTTAGCGTATCATATTTAAGAGATAGCATATTTAGTTTTGATATAATATTGTTTGTTTTTTGAAAAGAATCAGCGCAGGCTGCTAGGTGATTTTTATGAAACGTTTCGCTAAATGATTTATTTATGTCGTCTAACAAAACTTGTGAATTAGCGCAATATTTAATGGATGCAGATGAATAATTTAATTTAGATACAAAATCTGCAAAAACAGTTTGGATATTAAGTGCTTCAGTTTCTAGTGCTTTAAATGCGGCATCACAGTGTTTTTTTTTATCAAGCAATTCTTTTGACTCTTCATTTTGTAGTGCTATATATTGATTTAGAGTTTCATATACGCAAGATACAGAGGCAGCACTTGTTTTTATTTGATGTTCAAAATATGCCTCCTCTTCATTGATAGTTGCCAAAAGAGAGCGATTGTATTTTGCAATTTCGTTAAATACATCAATATATTCCAATGTTACTTTAGAGCTGCAAGGTTCAATAGCTAGGCCTTCGTCAATTTTGTCTACAATGTAATGTGATATAAGAGCGTTTACAATAAAGGAAATTAACACAAATATGCAAACGCAGACAAGCGATTCGAGTCCCGTATAACCTGAAAATACTCCTATTGAACAGCACATAACAGAAATTATGGCAAGTGGAATATTTACAGAATCAAATAATTTTGAAAATGCAGGTAACATAAGATTGGAGAGTGGAATTTCCTGCATAAAGATCGGAAAATAATTTAGGAGAAACGCAAAAGCGCCTAATAAAACCTGCAATGCATACAAAGTAATAAGGAGTGATATTAAGACGTTCATTTATTATTCTCCAGCCAATCCCTAAATTCAGAAATAAGCTTGTCTACAGATTCTGTTTTTTGTACAGTCTGTTCTTTCTGTTCTTTAGACGCTTTATTCTCAATGTCTGTTATGCGATCATTTAATGATTGCATGTTAGATTTTATTTCGCTAACAGCATCGCTTGACGCCGTATAATAAGATTTTAGCATATTTTTTAATGTTCCCTGCTCAAAATCATCTGTTACTGCATTATTAAATTTTTTGCAAATATCAAAGAACTCATCAAAGCCTGAGTGTAAATTACCTGCGCTCTCGCTAAGTATCATATCAACATTTCTAAAAGCACTGCCTATACTATTTTCAAGAGCGGAACTTATTTTCTCTAAATTATTTAATTCTTCCAAAAGCGACTCGCTTTTATAATTTGTAAGTAGTTGTTTTAATTCCAATAATGCAGATGCATTATTGTTGATTGCGTTAAAATCATCAATCTTTAATTTATCAAAAAGAGAACTAACATTCGGCAGTGCTTCTTTTATCTGGGTGCAGACTAAAGTAAATGCTGCGTTTGTAGTTTGCAGTGTTTTTAAATATTCGTCCAATGAAGATGTAATATCTTCACCTGTAAGCGGTTTTTGATTTTTTTGTAAATTGATAAATTCAGTTAGTTTTTGCGACATATCGTGTGTGCTTTTAATAAGTGCAGCGCATCGGTTTTTATTGTATTGTGAAAATAAATTTAGAGCAGAAATTAAATTATTGCTTTCTTCGCTGTGCAGCGAATTTAAAATAAAAGGTTTAAGCTCTTGTATAGTGATCAGATCCAAATTTGATATTTTATCATACCAGATTGTATATAAATAATTTGTAAATAATGCCGCCTTGTTATCGGTGTATTTCTTTAAAATAAATATTAACACAAAAAGTGAGATATGCACTATAAGTAAATTATTTGGAATATCGGGGCGCTTTATGTAAAGCGAAATAATAAGCGGTATATGCATTGAAAGAAAAACGTATGCTACAAAGCTATCACATTTTTGCTTATACAGCGCTAGGTAAGCATTAGCGTTAATCCTTTTTCCCTCTTTTGCATCATCAAACATACGGTTGATAATGTTAAGCGCAAAATTATTTTTTGATATTGTTTTTGGAATTTGAGTAAAATTTAGGGATAACATATCCTGTGTTATGCGGGTAAGTTTTGATAAATAAATAAACGGAATAGCATATAACAGAATAAACCAAGAAAGATAGATCGTAATGAGTGTCTGCATTTACAACAACTCCAACTCACCCGGGTAATTTATGACGCCGTTCGCTTCTATCTCGCAAGGATGCGTTATTTTTATTTTGTTTTGCCCGCGCATTGGCTTAATACGCGAAACATCCATCTTATAAAATTGGCTGATATTTGTTGTAAGAACAAACAAATTCGGATTTGGGAAAAGATATTTTTTATCACTGTTTGTAATCCACATAGTTTCAGTTTGGCTTTTATTAAAACTCTGTGCCGCCCTAGCTTTTATTTCGCCGCTTATATAAAAAAAACCTTGCGGCAACATTGTGCTGCTCTTTAGCGCCCACGCATTAAAAGCAGAAACTGACCTCTCTTGACTTACACCTGATGATGCAGATGGCAAAAAAGTTTTGCCGCTCTCTCTCTCCTCTAAAGAGCGCAGCCGTGCATCGTAATCACGTAGGTGGTTTGTAACATTGGTATTAATGTACCTGATTATTTGAGTTAGCTTTGCATCAAACTCATTTATCTTTTTCTCCATTTCTGCGATACGCTGCGCTCTCTCTATGTTTTCCATCTACAGTAATTGTAACTCCCCTGCATAATTGATAACACCATTCTCTTCGATTTCGCAAGGCTTAATCACTTTGATTTGATTCATACCCCTTCGTTTTAGTTTTGCAGCATCCATTTTATAAAACTGACTAATGTTTGTCGTAAGATCAAAAAAAAGCGGATTTGGGAAAAGATATTTCTTACCTGCTTCATTTGTAATCCACATTGTTTCGCGTTCACTCTTTGTAAAATCTTGTGCGCTTCTTACCTTTAATTCTCCGCTTACATAATACATACCCGGTGCTAACATACTATTTGGATTAAGTGCCCATTTATTAAAATTACTTAGCACATCACTCCCCCACTCTATCGGCCTATCTTTATTTTGAATATTTTGAATAATCGATGAATCTACATTATTTCCACCAGCCTCTTTTTTTTCTAACCGTAAAGCGAGACTATTTAGTTTGGCTTCTAAATTCTGAACTTGACTTAATACATTGTTACTTATAATATTTGTTTCCTGGTTATGTACAGAAGATAAATTATTTTTCGCACTATTGATTACATTATCTATACTTTGTTTTAATGCCTCAAAATCTTTTAAATATTTTTCGCTTCTTAGGTGAGTTTTCTTTTTATAAAATATTATTATAAAAACAGTCCAGCCGATTAAGAGCAGGAGCAAAATGCCTGTAATATACAAAACTAACGTAGTAAAAGACAGTTTTTTTTCAAGCTCTTGGTAAAAGACAAGTGATGTTTTTGCATCATCTGCAAGCTTACGCAAAGCATCATTTATTCTTTGCTTTTCAATATCTTCGTCACTTTTAACAGCAGCTAATAATTTTTCTGCATCCAGTTTTGCGTTTTCAATATTGTCGGGGTGTTCCACTTGATCAATAATTCTACTAGCAGCCTCTTTTGCTTTTTTTAATTCTGCGATAGCTTCAGCACTTTCAAAGTGATTGTATTCCCGCGTATAGCCATAAAGCTCTTCTATGGCCGCCGCTTTGCTTGTATCTAGAAGTTGCTGCTGCTTTGGTGTAAGAGGCGGAACTTCAGCTTTAGGTGCCTCATCTAAAGCAAAAACATTGCTTAGCATTATAATGGAAAAAAAAATGTATGCGCCGCTTTTTATACTATTTTTAATAATACTACTATTTCTCATAATTCCTCCTTCAAAGTATCAATAAACATCTGCATTGCCGTAAATATCAAGGAACACTTTAAGCATAACAATAAAAGGCGGGTCAAAACGTTTTTCTTTTTCTAATGTATTTTCAAAAGCCGCTTTAATTTGATTCCAAAGAGTTTGCTTTTCTGCTTCATACCAGTCCATAGGGATTAAAGGCATATCACCGCGCGATTTAGTTGCAATGCGGTTAAAGAATTCCAAAAACTCGCCAAAGTCGCTAAGGTCTTTTTCAACTGTTATGTGCAATAATTGAGGATTAACAAAAACGCCTGCATAAGGATCGATAAATACATCTTTTGTATAGCTTGTAGGAATTCCATCCCCTTTCGCAATATCAATTTTGCTGCCTAGGAATATTGAAGGATCTGATGGGATTGACTTATTATTTTGATTTCCGGCCGCATCTAAGTCGCATATCATACCAATTGCTGTTTCAGTTTTTGCAGAATCCACATTGAACTGATCTAGAAATTTAATTTGTATACCGCCTCCTTTATTAAGAATCACTTTTTCCGCCTCTGCATAAATCTCAGGACAATAAGCAATCCAGTCTGTCAATTTAGAACCTTTACCTGAAAGTCCAAAAACTATTTGCGTAATATCATTGGCTATCTTTTTTTCGCTTAACAATGCTGCAATAATGTTTGATAAATAATAAACAAGACCTGAATATGCAATACAAACACTGTATTTAAATTTTTTATATGCTTGTTCATCTTCCCCGGTTAAACTACGCAGTCGGGTTTTAAATTTGTCATTATATTCAAACAAAACTGTTTCGATAAAGTATTTAATTTTATCTTTTGAAAAAGTATTTTCTTTACCGCCGTATTCAAGCATCTGGTAAATACCATCAATGTTATCTTTTGTGCGGACAGTCTCCATTACAGAAGGACGCGACAGCAATTTCTCAAGCGGCGTAATAAACATATCGCGTGAGGCAAATCGGATCGATGTTTGGAAAATATTATTATTTTTTATCCAGATTGAAACATCACTTGAATTGCCCCCTATATCCACGCACAAAAAAGTTTGCTGCAAAGGATTGTTTTTTCCAAAATAATAAGATGCAGCGATACTTTCTGTTATAAGATTTTGCTTCTCGTTAAATACAATGTCTATTCCGGTATCATCTTTTAAACTTTTTATTAGGCTTGAAAGACAATCACTAAAATCTTTTCTAGCTTCTCTGCTGAATGCAGTCGGATAAGAGAAATACCAATTTATCTGTTTTATTCCTTTCTCTGCTGCACTGTAAACCATTTGTGTCAATAATTGATTTAAATATTTTCCGGCGTAAATAATTTTTCCGGTCTCCCATTTTATATTGGTTAGGAGTCTGTCGCGCCGCTCGATATTCATATTGAGCATTCTAAAGTTATCGTAATTATGCCAAAAAATGCGGCCGTCTTGAAATACTGTTGTATCTGCATTATCAGATGTTGTATCCATTATTTCATACGCTGTAGTATACGCTTTTTGTTTTAAACATTTTGGGTCAATAAAATATTGCTCCAAATTATTTTTTTTATCGCCTGCATTGCTAAGAATAACTATATCATTTTTCTTTTCGATTTTTTGCGGAGTAACACTGCCGTCAACCCAAAAATATTCATCAATCAACTGTATAAACTCAGGCGTTGACTCACTGCCGCTTAAACTGTAAAACGCTGTTGTTGTAGTTGTTCCAAAATCAAGACCCACATTCCAAACTACATTTCCCTGCTGTGTATGTGATGCTTCTTGTAACAAAATGGCACCAGTATAATTTGTTCTATTGGAAGATTTTAGATTTATTTTTAAAGCTTGCGGCAGTGCTTTAAATCTTTTGTAAGAAATATCAAGCTGATCATTACTGATAGTGGAAAGTTTTTGCACTCCAAGAAGAACATCGCTTTGCGCTCCAAAGAACGCTTCAATTTCTAAGACAGTTGCGCCGCGAAAGATAAGTCCTTCGTTAAAATCTACGCAGAAGAAATTGTAACGCTTCCAAATATTTTCGTTTCTGCTGTTACGGATTTCTTTATACGGCCACACTGCCCAAAGAGGCAAAACATTCTTGTCAAAAATAGTACATACTCCGCTCTCGGTATTTCCGCTGCTTACATCATTAGCCGTTTTTAATTTATATTCTTTTGTGACTGTGTGATTCCCGAACTTTCCTTTTAATTTTAGTTCAAGTGTTACAGTTATCTTTTCCATATCCCCGCGCACCGACAGCATTTTATTAAGCTCCACCCTGTTAAACCAAGAGAGCAACTTTTCGCTTACAGGCCAAACAACTTCGTAATCGCCGATTATACTTTTACTATTCGCCAGAGAGTGAAACACTGATTCACCATTTTTGCTAACTATTACCATTGAGTCAAGCAGCAGTTCCTGATCGTGGACTAAAGTGATGTTAT
Source organism: Termitinemataceae bacterium (assembly GCA_036245275.1). GTDB lineage: Bacteria > Spirochaetota > Spirochaetia > Treponematales > Breznakiellaceae > BTID01. The sequence goes on along the minus strand of BTID01000225.1, from coordinate 5,521 downwards.
CTTCGCCTGAATGTTTGCGGATAATGTCTTGTATATTGAGTGAATTTATGCGGTTGTATAAAAGAGTATTAGTAACAGATATTGTTGAAGCATTCTCACTTGATGAATTAATTCCACAAATATTTAATCCTACAAGTGCGATATTTACGCCGATAGTGTTATCCAGCAAAAACGGAAGTTCTGTTGCACTATTATTTTTGATTTTATGATCATCATCAAAAAGTTCAAACACGCTTTTTATCGGTGCATTTAGAGAAAGTGAAATATCCGGATTAGGTGTGATGGTTCCAAGTTCTGCAATATATTTTTCTACTAAGTTTTGTAAAGATTTTATAATGCTGCGCGGATTTTTTGCCGCCTCTGCTGTGATTATTGATTTTAAAGAGTCTAAAAATAATTTTAGAGCATACTTTGCATCGCGGTTAATCGATTGACTTTGATCCTTAAAATAATTATCAGGACTCATAAATTTTCCATCTTCGTCAACAATTGTCGGTGCCATATTATGTAGTTTCTGTTTTGCTTCAGCAGAATAACTGTATGCAGGACATACAATTGTGTTATGAGAGAGAAACGCAATTGTTTCATCTGTGACGCCGTCTGTTACAGAAATGCGGTAAGATGTAGTCCAGAGCGGATTATCAAAAATATAATTAGTTGGAACAAGTGTCTCGCGCACAACATTTAAAAAGTTGCTGCAATCAACAGTGGATGTGTCAAGCTGTTTTAGTGTTAAACCTGCTTTGTCATAGTGCCTAAGGCCGCGCAAGACCAACAAGGCTATTAGACCGCACCATTGATTGTATGCGGATTTATTTAATGTTGCAAACTTAGGCTCGCTCAATGTTAATTCGTTGACAATAAAAATCGACCATGGAGATGGAATAGACACATCACTTCGTTCAAATTTTTCTGTTTGCACATTGGGTAGACCATCAGCAATATTGATAAGAAGATTAGGTTCACTTTTTGACCACAGTTTATTTTCTTCAGAATCCGGACGGGTAAAAGTTACATTATTTTCTTTTGACAAGTATGGAACAGCAACAAAATTATCTTGGGTTATTTTTATCTTACCGCCAAATAAGCGTTTTTCCGGTTTTGTAAATAATTCACCTAGCGTAGCAAACAAGGCGGCAAACCGTTTGCCTGTATTGGGCACAGGTTTTACACTGCAAAAATCGGCATAAACCTTTTCGGAAAACTTTGGGTTTGTGTCATTGTAAACAAGTTCGTTGAATTTATCTATTTTGCTTTCTCCATCGGCAAAGGGCACATTGTCAAAAAGTTTTGGGTATGATGCATTAAAAAGTTTTACCCGCGTATCAGGCGTCCATTTCATCCTGCCGTTATTCTGATCAATTTCGTCTAAATTTCTTTTATGAAGCTCGTAAATCCAGTTTACAAATAAAACTAAATACCCCCGTATATTTTCGTAAATAAAATTCTGCTCATCATCTTTTTCGCTGCATATATCTTTGTCGTAATCTCCGGCTACGCTCTGTTTTGTATACTGACCATACAAAACTTTATTATAAAATATGGCAATTTTTGTAAGCTTCTGTATTTTTTGAGGAAGACCGGAATCAATGTTCTGCACCATCTTCCATGTGTAGTAATACTCACCACTCCCGTTTGTTTCTCTGTCCGCTGTAATAATTTTCCCATCCGTTCTGTTTTTTGATTCTTTTATAAAGTCAACGATTGCAGAACTTGCAAAAAGTTCAAGCGGATGAGCTTTGTTGCGCTGCCGCGATGAGCCCCTTGAGGCTGCCTCAGCAGAAAAATTTACTTCCGGTTCGCCGATTACATAAAGCGCATCGGTTTTTTTATACTGCGCTTGAAGGTAATAATAGTATAACGATGCCTTTGCCTTTGTCTGGAAGTTGTCGGAATTCGGCTGCAATTTTCCGCTTTCAAGTATGTCGCCCACCGCCCTAAAATAAGGAGTGAGTATAATGGTAGCAAGTTTAAAAGAAGCATCCTTTTTCTTTGCATTAAGTTCTTCAAGAACAACAGGTATTGCCGAAGCACCTGTACCGCCGAATATCGATCCCATGACGACAACAAAATCATTAGCATTTATATCGATTAAAAATTGTTTCCATGCGGCATCGCTTGATAAAATATCTTTTACAATCAAAGTTCCAATTGAGGTATGCCCATAAAAGCCCTGATCAAATTTGTCATCAATTTCATCATCAGTATACAAAAAGCGTACAAGCTTATCAATATCATGATCCTTAAATTTATGGACTGTAAAAACATCATTTAAATTTTGCTTGCCTTCTTTGAATAAACTAATATTTGTAGATGGTGTAATAGATTCCAGGGGGACTAACCCTAAGCCTGCTTCAGCACTTAACGCATTATAAAACTGCTTATATGAACTTAACGTAGAGCGTGTAAGCGACAAATTACCGTTTGAATCATCTGCATCAATTGTAACTATGCGAATTTGATCGATAGTATTAGTATTCAATCCCATCTGACCTTTAAAGGCACCGCACGCAGCTAAGTGAATAACCGATGTGACAAGCTTGTGACCGCTTCCGCCTATTCCAATAACATGAAGTTTTGACATAATTTAATTCCTATTTATAAACCAAAAAGACCTATTATATGCAGGTGCAACAAAGAGTGATCCTAAAATGAATGGCAATAGAAAGCAAAGGGAGTTAAGCGCAATAAGTATACCGGCTGTTAGTCCATCTATAGTAAATATATAGAGATAGACAAGCGGTAAAAGTAAAGTAAGAAATAAATTTACAGTAAAACCGATATAAAATTGTGCTTTCTTTATGCTTGTGTTTGTCCCGCCGATTGCGCCGGGAATAATCATAACGAATAATAAATTTACTGCAATCGCAGTAAACACACTTAGTAGTAAGCTTCCATCACTAAAAACATAACGGCCGCTTTCAAACGAAAACTCAGCTCCTTCCTCAATAAAATTCGGCCAAATAACAAATGCGTAAAGCACGTTAGCAAGCAGCGGCAAAATACTAATCCAAGGTAGCGCCTTCCACGAAGCTTTAAAATACGTTCCAAACATTTTTTGTCCCCCCTATATATCTCTAACTAAGTAGAAGCTTCCACTGTGAATATCACGGTTTTTTACTTTGTTATAAACTTTATCAATATCAGCATATATCAAATTTAGGTTCATAACACGAATATGCACATCCGCTTCATTACTCTCCCGTAACATAGATAAAGTTGCAGCACTGCGCTCTTCTACCCACTTAGGAACTTTTGCAGTCGGCCTAATACTATAATTTATTTTGTAGTAACCGCGCTTGAGTTTATTATTTTTTGTTTCAACAGTAAAATAAATATATTCAGTATTAGCCTCACTGCCTCTATCATCTCTAAGCTCTTTTGATAATTCGTAAGGTATATTATCACCTACGATAACAGATGAAATAAATGTTCCGGGCTCTGCATCGAAGGGAGTAAATTTTGAGAACAAAGTGCCTTCAGTTTTTTCTCCGCTAAAATATTCAAGCGATAAATCTACAGCATAATCGAATTCGCTTGGGTCGGTATTTTTAACCGGAATTCCTACTATGTATCTGGCTCCAACATCACTCTTTGTAGTATACGCTTCAACACTTGCATTGATTACTTTTCCCTCTGCATCACGGCTTTTTAATTTTTTGTTTTTTAGATTTACCATGGAATATTTTAACTCATCAGAATTAAAACTCCGCTCAGTTTTGGCAAACTTTTTTAGCGATTCTTTGGGCACCCACAAATATTTTTTTTCTGGTTTTTCAGAATCTGAAACTACAGAATCTGAAACTACGAAAGCCGAAACTTCATATTCCAATTTTTTATTTTTTAAATCAAACTTGAGTTCTTTGCTATACTCACTGACGCTGTTTGCGTCTCCCACGATAAAAACGAAGAAAGTTGAATAGCCGTCAACTTGAATACTGGCGTCGCGGTCAACCGCATTGATCTCGTGTATTCTTCCTTTAAAGGCTGATTTTACGGCAAAAAGTGTACCCGACATTCCGTTTTCAAAGGCATTTTGGAACAGAAGATGAAAATACTGATGTGCGCCGTTTTGTTCATATAAGTCGGTGATAACGACATTAAGGCAATTTTGCTTCTCTCCTAAGTCCTTGATATACTCAACTACGGAGCGGAAAGGCTGATTATTATTGCCTGATTTAACAATATTTTTGTCAAAATCAAAGCCCGCTTCGTAAAAAGATGGCGTTCGGGCAGCTTTTTGGACTGTATCAAGGCTCACTTCTGAAATTACCCTCTCGCCAAAGCGGTAAAACTGCGAAACTGCCCCCGAATTCCAGATTTTTTCGCCAAGTGTCCAGATACTATCCAGCGCTCTAGCGTATTCTGTCTCGACACCCTTCTGTGTAAAGCCCATCATTGAGTCGGTTCTGTCAAAAAACACTCGGATTTGCTTTCCTTCCCCATTGTCAGACGCACCGAATGTCCGCTCCCCTGTGTTTTCAACATAACAAGCACCCATTTTTGGGGTGCATGATAAAAAAACAGCCGCCGCCACAACAACGGTGAGCGCCCATATCATTTTAGTTATTGGTCTCATAAATACCCCTTTTTTAGCCTTATAAGCATGGTGCCCTATGGTCTAAAGAGAATTATACCAATCAACAGACAATGAGGTCAAGGACACGGGACACCAGAATCTGTATTAAAATTCTTAAAAATTATGGTATAATGAAAGAACAACAAACATTTTTTGGAGGGGAAATAAAACAATGAACACGATAGACGACTACATTGCAACCTTTGAAACGGATATTCAGCAGACATTAGGAGAAATACGAAACTTCATCAAAAATGAAGTGCCGGATGCAACGGAAAAAATAGCCTACGGAATGCCTACGTTTTACCTGAACGGAAACTTGGTTCATTTTGCGGCATTCAAGGATCACTACGGCTTTTTCCCAAATCCCTCTGGGATCGATGCTTTCAAAGCGGAACTCGCGCCCTATCGCAGTGGCAAAGGGACGCTGCGTTTTGCGTTGGACAAGCCCATTCCGTGGGAAATCATCAAAAAGGTCGTTCAGTTTAGAGTTCGCGAAAATGCGGAAAAGTTTGATTTACGGAATAAAGCCAAGGTAAAGAAACAAAAATAGGGGGCAAATGTCTTTGGCTGCCTTGACCGTGCGTCTTCGCCGCAATCTTCACGGACCGTATAAAAACGCCGCAGAAATGATAGAAGACTGTTTGGCAGAAGATGATATTTAAAGAATTTTAACACGGAGGCGCACAGAGGAACACAGAGGTAAGATGAGGAATAAGAATTTAATAATTTTTTGTTCTTCCTCCGAATTCCCTCTGTGTACCTCCCGTACCTCCGTGTTAAATTTGCCCGTTATTTTTTGTTGCACCCGGCCCTAACAAAACTACTTGAACAAATTTTTTTTTTGTAATAAACTGATAAGAGTTACTGATCGCCTTGGGAGGGGTAGTTTGGGAAGCAATGATATCACAGTTGGACTTGACATAGGCACAACTAAAGTGT
>BTID01000224.1:0-19349 GCA_036245275.1 Termitinemataceae bacterium | reverse complement strand
TTTGATAACCATAGATGGTGTACCTGTTAGAAAAGAGGCGGATGATAAACCGGAGATTGATTTGAATTATGATTTATTATTTACGGATGTACGCAGGGAAACTGATGAACCGTCAGTTATTTATCCTACGGCCACAGTACGGCCTGATTCTGATTCTGATTCTAATGATAATGATGAAATGTATACTGACATTATTAATCAAGAACCTGCAGGGAACGCTTCGATTGTAAAAGGTGCTAGAATGGTTGATCGCCTTGAAAAGGGAAAGTACTACTTGCAGCTTGGCTATTACAATAAGATAAATAGTTTGGAAAGTGAAATGAAAAAATTAAACAAGGTTTTCCCTTATACGGTTCAAGCGGAAGGTTTGTATAATCCTACATACAAGCTTTTGGTAGGACCGGTTAATGAAGGTGAAAGTAATGCTTTATTGCAACGTTTCCAAAACAATGGTTATAAGAGCGTTTTTATAAGACATGATAAATAGGGAGATAATGATATGGAAAGTTTAAAAAAAAATCCGGCTTGGAAAGGCAGAAAAGGTCCCGTAGTTTTAGTGATTATGGATGGCGTCGGATACGGCAAATACAAAGAAGGTGATGCTGTTGCAGATTCAAAGATGTATAACTTAGATGCTATTTCTGCAAGAAGTCCTCATACAAAATTGAAGGCACATGGTAAGGCCGTTGGCTTGCCCTCCGATGCCGACATGGGTAACAGTGAGGTAGGGCACAATGCAATGGGTGCCGGTCGAGTATTTAATCAAGGTGCAGCATTGGTAAGTGACGCAATAGCAACAGGGGCTATGTTTAAAGGCAAGGCATGGCAGGAAGTAATTAGCGGAGCAAAGAACGGCACGCTGCACTTTTTAGGGCTTTTTTCTGACGGCAATGTTCATAGTCATCTGGATCATTTAAAAGCCATGATTGTTGAGGCAAAAAACGAAGGCATCAAAAAAGTGCGTTTGCACATATTGCTTGACGGTAGGGATGTTGGAGAGACAAGTGCTTTAGATTACATTGATCCTTTTGAGGCGTTTATAAAAGAGCAAACAGCAGGCGGATTTGATGTACGTATTGCATCAGGCGGCGGGCGTATGTGGATTACAATGGATAGATATGGTGCGGACTGGAGCATGGTGCAGCGTGGTTGGGATGTGCATGTGCATGGCAAAGGACGTCAATTTTCAAGCGCAAGCGAAGCTGTAGAAACTTACCGCAAAGAGATACCGGGGATTATTGATCAGGATTTGAAGGATTTTGTAATTGCTGAAGGCGGAAAGCCTATAGGCGCAATACAAGACGGTGACAGTGTAGTTTATTTTAATTTTAGGGGCGACCGCTCAATTGAAATAACGCAAGCATTTTGCGATGATGATTTTACACATTTTGATAGGGGAGTGCGGCCTAAAATTACTTACGCCGGCATGATGGAATACGATGGTGATTTGCATATACCGGCGCGTTATCTTGTTCAGCCTCCTGCAATTGATAAAACAATGGGGGAATACTTAGCGGCAACAGGAGTACGCACTCTGGCAATTTCTGAAACACAAAAATTCGGTCATGTTACATATTTTTTTAATGGAAACCGATCCGGAAAATTTAGCGAAAAACTAGAAAACTTTGTAGAAATAAAAAGTGATATTCTTCCTTTTGAGCAGCGTCCTTGGATGAAGTGTGCCGAAATTACAGACCATGTATTAGAAGCCCTCAACAGCGGTAAATATGATTTTATCCGCCTAAATTTTCCAAACGGCGATATGGTGGGTCATACAGGCGTGTATCAAGCTGTCGTATGTTCAATGGAAGCTATGGATTTACAAATAGGACGTCTTGCAAAGGCTGTAGAGGCTTGCGGAGGAATAATGATTTTAACTGCCGACCACGGAAATAGCGATGATATGTTTGAACATGAAAAGGACGGTAAGGTTAGCCGTAAAGAGGATGGCAGTCCAAAGTCGAAAACAAGCCATAGTCTAAATCCTGTTCCATGCATCATTTTTGACCCGTCTTTTGCAGGTGAATATAAAAATACACCCACAGAAGCTTGCTTGAAGGAAGGATTAGGCATTAGCTCTATTGCAGCTACCTGCATAGATTTGTTAGGTTTTACACCGCCATCTGATTACGATAGCTCTGTATTAAATTGTTGACAGGTAGTGACTAATTCTTCTTCCTGATATGAGCGAATTAGAATATCTCCGAAAAGCCGGTTTTGAAAAATTGTGATTTTACGAAATTTAACGGCTTCCAATATTGCCAAAAATGCGCAAACTATATCAATGATGGAACCTTTTCGCACTAAAAGGTCTGTAAATGTGCATTCGCCTTGATTTTCAATTAGTTCCATCATAAGAGTGATTTTCTCGTTGATTGAAACCTCTTCGCGTAAATCCATTATTCGCTCGCCGCTAATATGCGACATAATACCGGAAAAAGTTTTGAGTAGGTCCCAAACATCGGCTTTTTCCCACTGAATATCATTGCCGAAGGGTAGGACACGTTGTAATTTTTTTCGTTCAACCACCCATTCAGCCTCACGTTCTTTTTCTTCCATCAGTTCTGAAAGTTTTTTATATTTTTGATACTCGATAAGCTGCTCTACAAGCTCCTCACGAGGGTCGTCAATTTCATCATCTTCGTTAATCTCCACAGGCAGTAACATACGTGATTTTATGTATATAAGAGTAGCTGCCATAACGTGGAAGTCTGTAAGAGAATCAAGCGGCACGTCCTGCGAAAAGCTTAAAAAAGCCAGATATTGCTCTGTAATCTGCGCTATTGGAATATCATAGAGGTTTACCTCGTTTTGTTTAATGAGATACAGCAAAACATCAAGCGGACCGTCAAATTCGTTCAGTTTGACTTTGTAAACATCATCTTTTTCTAGGGTATTTTCAAATAAAGGTGCATCCATACATGCTAATTTTAACGCGATAATGTTTCGTGTGTAAATAGCATTTACAAAGTTTACTTTTACTTGTTGCCATCTTGTTTTTAAGATATAATTTATCTATATGCTTGAAGAACTTACCGTTAGAAACTATGCTTTAGCAGAAACTATAAACTTGTCATTTGAGGGCGGGCTTACAATCCTTACAGGAGAAACTGGTGCCGGCAAATCTATAATAATAGGCAGTATAGGATTTCTACTTGGAGCAAAAGCTGATACAACAATTATTAGAACAGGTGCAGAAGAGGCTTCTGTTGCCGCAGTAATTTCTGTAGATAGCGGTAATAGTGATGCTAAAACATGGTTAGATGAACATGATATTGAAACCGATGATGGTAGAATAACTGTCAGGCGTAACATAAAAAGAAATGGGCGTACATCAATTTTTATACAAAACGAAGCAGTAAACCGCAGTGCGCTTCAAGAGTTTATGGTATTTTTATTTGATATTCACGGTCAGCATGAACATGAGTCATTGTTGCGCAAAGAGACTCATCGCCGTTACATGGATAGGTTTGCTGGCTTAGAATCTCTTGCTTTTGAGTTTAATAAAACATTTAACGAATTAGCAGAAAAACGCAAAATTTATGAAAACTCTATATCAAACGAGAAAGAAAAAGCGGCAAGAATCGATCTTTTAAACTTTGCAATCGAAGAAATTGATGCTGCAGCTCTTAAAATTGGTGAAAGCCGTGATTTAGAAGCAGAATCTTCAATGCTTGCATCTTTTGAAAAACTTGCAACATACGTCAAAACAGCATCGAATGCGGTTTATTCAGGTGAGAATAGTGTATTAAGCCTTTTACGGACCGCAAAAAGTGCTTTTGATAATGCTGCCGAAATAGACACAAAGCTTTCTACGTTGCTTAAGCGAATAGAAAATGTTTATTATGAAACTGAAGATATAACAGGGGATTTGCGTTCATATTGCGAAGGTCTTAGTTTTGATCCAGCGCGTTTAGAAATTGTTGAAGAGCGTCTTGCAAAAATTTATAAATTAAAAAAGAAGTATTCAAAAAATCAAAATACTGATATAAGCACCGAAATTGAAAAAACACAAGAAGAAGTCGTGTTAGACTACAGAAATATGGCAGAAGCAGAAATTGAAGCATTGCAATCATCTGATCAAGATAGAGAAAAGCTAAAAAATGATATTCTGCTTTTAGAAAAAGAAATAGCTCAAAAAGCAAGTGTTTTAAGCGCAAAGAGAAAAGAGGCATCCGGGAGGCTATCAAGCAGGATAAGCACAATTTTATCCCGCCTAGGTATGCCTAACGCTGCATTTTCAGTGTCCCTTGAGCGCAAAAGTGCAAAAGATGATAAGTCGATTCTTTTAGGGCCCTGGGGCGCAGATGATGTTGAGTTTTTAATAAGAGCAAATATAGGCGAGGAGCCTCGTGAGCTTGCGCGTATTGCTTCAGGCGGTGAGCTTTCACGTATTATGCTTGCCATAAAAACAGCACTAATAATTGACGAAGACAGTGTTAACGGCAAAAACTCAGCCGAAACGCTTATTTTTGATGAAATAGATACCGGTATAGGCGGTGAAGTTGCTTTAAGCGTAGGTGAATACCTTAGTATGGCCGGACGGAAAAAACAGATTTTATGTATAACACATCTTGCAAGCATAGCTGTCCGTTCTGATCATCATTTAAAAGTTGAAAAAAAGGAAAGGGACATGCGGACAATAACACAGGTTGTTATTTTACAAAAAGATGATAGGGTTAGTGAAATTGCACGTATGCTTTCAGGCGATAGAGGAGAAACATCAATAGCGCATGCATCTGAAATGTTAAAAAAATACTCATCAGTTGTTTAGTATGACCCATCGGCTTGTAAGTTACTTTACTTCTAATAATGCGTATTCTGTCTACTTGATAACAGGGTTTGATGTTTGTTATATTTTAGATGTGAATTTAAAGCACATACACGCTACACATGTATTATACTATACAAGGAGTTAATTTTATGGAAAATAAAAAGTCTACACATTTACGAGGTGTTGAAGGTGAAAATCTGGCAGTAGGATTTTTGCAAAAATCAGGATATGTTATTTTAGGCAGAAATTATCGCAGTTTTAGAGGTGAAATAGACATAATTGCACTGGATGGCGATGTTTTGGTATTTATTGAAGTGAAGGCTTGGAGCTCATATTCAATTGAAAATTTGCAGTATTCGATAAATAAAAAAAAATGCAAAAAAATCATAGAAACCGCTAAGTATTTTCTACAAAACCATCGAAAATATATAGAGAGTAATATTAGGTTTGATGTGGTGTTTGTTGGCACCCCAAACATCACTCACATTAAGGCTGCTTTTACGGAGAATATATGCCAGGAATAAGGGGCGAGAGACGGAAGAAGGCTTCCGATCCTGCCAGGGTTGAAGAACTTAAGAAAAAAATCAATAATGAAGAGTATCTAAATGGTGCAGTTGCACGTATAGCTCAGGTTCTAAGTAACCAGATGTTAGGTATTCCACAAGGCGGTGCTTATGATGAAAGACAATGGGAGGGAAAATAATACTCCTAAAAAAAACAAGAAAAATAAAAAAAACAAACATGGAAACCATGGGGGCAATAACGGTCATGTTAGTAATATTTCAAAGCAGCAAGTTTCAAAGCAGCAAGATCGTAAATTTGTCTCAACTTTCTTTGAAAGGCATCACGATCCATCGTACGTGAGGCCGAAATGGTCACCGGCTCCTCTTTTAGACACTCCCCTACCCGCTTCTATCTGCACTTGCTGTAAGAAGCCTATAGGCGATCCGTCTTTAGCTCTTTCTGACAAGATTACAGGCGGCTCTACGCACTTTGATTGTGTTGTTGAAAAAATAAAGGCTATGGAGCATATTAAAAGCAGCGAATTAGTTGTATATTTGGGAGGAGGCCGTTTTGGTATAATACGTCTTACTGTGCCGAATAGTATGCGCAGTTTTAAAATTCTAAAAATAATTGAGTGGGAAAATAAAGATGAACGGGCCGCTTGGCGCTCTGTTATTGCAGATCATTATTCATTAACTTAGAACTTTAAGATAAAGGCAATATATTTCGATAATGTACAGAGGTTTCTTAAAAAATTAATGGATTGGTGTTTAAAAAATGGTGTAATTGTAACACCAGGTAAAGAAGCTCATGCTTGCTCTTTAGGTGTTCGCGGCAGTAAAATTGATTCCTCTGCTAATCCATCTGCTGTGGTTTGTGATTTGCAAAGAAGATCATACGTATATCCTGCCCTAATCAATACACATGACCATCTTAGGGGTAATTACTTACCGCGTGTAGGGCCAAAAGGCGATATTTATTATTTAAATTGGTTACCATGGGATAATGATTTAAAAGCTTCCTCGTGTTATGCTGAGCGGACAAAGGCCTTGCCTATTGAAGAGGGATACTTATTAAGCACGTATAAAACGATTTTTTCGGGCGTTGCAACAATAAATGACCACATGCCGCATAATGTCAACAAGGGTATTTTGCCGTCTCTACCCATACGTGCTCTTAGAAATTATGCCATTGCTCATGAATGTTCTTCATTCGAGTTAAAATGGGGCGAAGATCTTGCGACTGAGTATCAATATGCCGTGCAGAATAAATGTGCATTTATTACACATATTGCGGAAGGTTTTGACACTGAAACTATGTCGACACTACAAAATTTAGATAAAATAGGCATTTTAGACAATCATGCGCTTTTAATTCACTGTTTAGCCTTTAGTGATGATGATATTAAAAAGGTTGCAAAAGCCAAAGCCAGTATTTCATGGTGCGGCGCATCAAATATGTTTATGTTTAATACTACCTGCAAAATACGTAAGTTTATTATTGCAGGGATTAATGTTACAATTGGAACAGACTCATCACATACAGGGTCTGAAAACATTTTAGCCGAAATGAAGTATGACCGAAATCTTTACAGGCAAATGTATGGCGAAGAGTTAAGTGCAAAAAAAATTTTTGAAATGGTAACAATTAACGGCGCAAAAGCATTTTGGCTGCAAGATGATGTTGGTAGTTTGGATATTGGTAAAAATGCTGATATACTTGTACTTAAAGGGCATAGTAGCGATCCTTACGAAAATCTTGTAGAATCAACTATGGATGATATTGAATTATTAACAGTTGGCGGAAACCCTGTTTATGGAGAAGAGCGGTTTTTAGATATTTTTGGCGGTATTTTACCTTCTGATTACACAATAATCAAAACCGGCACAGAGTCTAAAAGCAGAAAAATGTTTATAACAGGTGATCCAAACGCACTTTACAAACGAATAAGGGAAAAAATTGGGTTTAAAAAAGAATTGTCTTTTTTGCCTTTTGAACCGGATATACAATAGGAAATAGATTATATGCCAAAACCTGTACAGTATAAAAAGAATTCTCTTGTGTATTTTAACGGTGATAAAAACGATAATAAGATATTTGTGTTACAACAAGGTAAAATCTTACTTGAAAGTTTAGACCCCGAAACAAATATTGAGGTGCTGGATACTGTGGCACCTGGGGAATTCTTTGGCGTAAAATCTTCACTTGGCAATTTTCCGAGGGATGAAACTGCAACAGTTGCAGAAGATAGTATTGTAATAGTTTTTTCAGTACCTGAATTTGAGGCTCTTGCCACAAGTAACACAAGGCTTATATTTAAAATGTTGCAAGTATTTTCAAACCAGTTGCGGCGTGTAAATAAGCAGCTTGCAAGTGTGTTAAAACAAAAAGAAGTAAATGCAGATGATGGTCTTTTTAATTCCGGTGAATTTTTTTATAAGCAGAATAAACAAGATAAGGCTGCATATATTTTTAAAAAATATATTGAACAACATCCGAATGGAAAAAATATTGATGCAGTAAACCGCTACTTAAAATTATTGCAAAAGCTTGGGGTAAAATAATTGGAAGCAACTACTATTGTTTATAATGATGGCCAAATTATTTTTTCGGAGTTTGAAGTAGGAGATCGTTTTTATCTTATACAATCAGGAAGAGTTGAGCTTGTAAAAATTATCGGTAATGTGCAAAAAACTCTGGATGTGTTAAACCCAAGTGAAATGTTCGGCGAGATGGCGTTATTGGAAGATTCGCCGCGTTCTGCTACAGCAATCGCATTAGGCGAGACAAAATTAATGGTATTTGACAGATCAAATTTTAAAACATTACTTATGGGTAACCCTGCAATTGCAATACGCCTTTTAAAAATGTTTACAAAAAGAATTTATGACGCAAAAAGACGTTTTATGATTTTAACATTAGACGATTCTATAACACGCGTAGGGGATGTCTTTATAATGTTATGTGATAATATTCCCATTGATACAAAATCTGCAACACCTGATAGGCGTGAAATAAAATCAAGTGTAGAAGATATTGCACGCTGGGCTGCGCTTGATTCAAGAGAAACACTAAATGCAATAAATAATTTTATAAAATCAGGTGTGTTAGAATATTACCCGCAAAAAGAAATAATTATCGTAAAAAATATAAAATATTTTGAACGTCTGATAGGTGCTGCGCGTGCAAAGAAAAGGTAATTGCATTATGAATATTTTAAAATGCAAAACACTATATATATTCTTTTTTTACATGATAAGTATAGTTTCTTTTACAGCACTTAATGCACAAGAACAATTAAAAATATTACCGAAAAATGTTTATGTGCGAAATACATGTACAAAAATATTTGAGGATTTAAACCCTTCAATCATAATTGAAAAACAAGAAATTATCAAAAAGCCTGCAAACTTTAAACAAGAAGAATGGACTAAAGAAGAGAAACTTAAAATATTAACCGCGGCAAGCTCAATTAGTTCATTATCCGGTTTACAATATTATTCTGCCAGCCGTAAAGCTATGCGTACATTATACACGGAATCTTTTGTGATAAGAGATTTAAAAACTATGGCAAAAACTACTGATCCATCTTTTGACAGTGCAAAAGATAACGAAAAAGATTTTACATTATACGCAAAACAAACAGACCTTACATTCGGAGAAAATATATACAAATATGAATACAATATAAAAAATAATGTTATATTTTTTATTCAGCAAAATGTAACACCATTAAGTTACGGCATAATACCGCTATTAAAAAAAGAAAGGCTTAATAGTGTTGTAGCATTGATAGATGACAAAGATAGCATAGTTATTTACATTGCCATAATGGCAAAGGCATCTATGCCAAAAAGCATGATAAAATCAGTTAATGCTTCATTTACAACACGTGCCGAGGCTATTATAGACTGGTTTAAAAATAAGGATCTCAATATGTAGTATAACCTGGCAAAATTTTATATAATGTTATTAGGTATAAAAAATGAAGCTGTTTATTGATAACAAAGAAATTGATATTGTGCTTGAAAAGGAAAAAACACTAGGCGATTTGTTCTGTGGAATAGAAAACTGGCTTAGTAGTGCAATGTTATGCATAAGCTATGTAGAAATTGACGGCGATACATCATGTACATCTAATATGACAAAGCTGTTTCAGTATGACATTGCGAATGTAAAAACAGTTAATATACACACAGCACTTGTACCGGAGCTGCATTTAGAAGCACTGAATAATGCCATTAATATAATAAATGAATTTTCTGCTGCAGATGAGAAAAGAAAATCTGAAATAAGGCAGGAATGGGGAGCAATTTCAGGTGCTGCATTTTTAAAGGAACACGATACTGAAATATATAATATTATAATTGCCGCAATTAACGGCAATTATAATATTGATAATGTAAAACAAGAACTAACGATTCGTTTTAATGAAGTTGAGTGTATATTAAAAACACCTGATTTAGAGTTTGTGAAATTAGATAAGGCATTACCTGATATTATAAAGTCCCTTGAAAGTTTACCGGTCAATTTACAAACTGGTAGAGATAAGGAATCTTCAAATACTATCTTCATATTTACAAAATTTGTAGATAAAATGTTTTATTTAATAAATATCTTATTTATAGGACTAAAAGAAAATGAAAACCTAAATATAACCGGTACATTGAGAGAATTTACAGGAGTTTTAAAAGAGTTTCTTAGTGCGTATGAAAATAAAGACATTGTATTATGCGGCGATCTTTCAGAATATGAGATTTCACCGCGGTTACAAGATATTTTTAAAAATATAAATTTATTACTTTCAAAAAGAGAAGATGCCTAGATGTTATATACTATTTTTATATCAAAAACATTTCAAATATTACCTTTACAGAGTACGCTTAAACTTTTCGAAATTAAAGATGATCCAAAAAATGTTATTGCATTTGTTGTTATAATTGTAATTGCAGTTGCAGCTATAACATTCATGGCTCGTTCTAAAAAATTCCAGCAAAGCTCTATTATGCAGCAAGGAAAACTTTCTTCAAAAAAGAGTATTAACGTACAAAAGGTAACATCTGATTTTTGGCCGCACGCAGCAAAATATAGTTTAACAAAAAGAGAAGCGTCTATTCTTGAACATATATTAAAAAAAGACGGGGATGATCCTGTATCAGCATTAAAAGATATAAAACTATTAGATGAGCAGTTTAAGAGATATATACAGGAATTGGATCGAAGCGGAGAGGATGATAATCTAAATGAAATTGCAGAGGTTTTTGCAATACGCAATGCAATTGATTTTTTTATATCCTCTGCACAAAGCAAAAAAACTAATAAGGCTCCACGCTCACATAGACGAAAAAATATAGATGATACATGTTACATAACAGAAGTAGACTCAGTTAAAGATAAATCCGGAACAAAAAAACTAGTTTTAACAAATCGTAAATGCGAGGGAAATTTTATCAATATTTCATTAGGCGGATGTGCAATTCAACCTGAGAAATCTTTAAAAGTCGGCAGGCTTATAAAAATAGATTGTTCAATAAAGAGGCAGAGATTAGGTGTTTTAGGACAAATTCTCCGTATCAATGTTGATGGAAGAAAATCAATAATACATATAAAATATTTGAAAATAACGAAAAAAGCACAGAATATAATTAACTCTTTAATATTCAATTACTAAGGTATAAAAAAGGGGTTAGTGTAAAATAAAGGTGAGTTTAAAATGACAATCGATGAAATAAAAAATATTATTCGAAAAGATGTTCCAATATATTACAGGCGTGTTTATACAGGAATTGTTGTTCTTGAATTTGCAGGACGTAAACAGGATATAACAGCAGATTGGACGATTGAAACATCTCCATTTGGTACAAAAGAAACAACTGTAAATATAATAGATAAAGTTGATTATCCTCTTGTTCCTTTAATCAAGGATATAAAAAAGTTCATAGATGAACTTGATGAAAATGGCAAAATGCCTCCTCTTTAAGTAAAATGTTGGATAGATATGTAACAAGGTCGCAGGGCGAAAGCGAATATGTGGGCATGGAAATTGGAAAAACATTACAAAGAGGCAGCATTGTGTGCCTTGATGGGTGTTTAGGAGCCGGAAAAACTTGCATAACTCGTGGAATTGCGCATGTCTTAGGTGTTGAAGAAACAATAACAAGTCCAACTTATACGATTATTAATGAGTATTCCGGTATTTATCCTTTTTATCATATAGATGTTTATAGGTTAGGCGGATGTAGTGATTTTGAAGAAATAGGCGGCAATGATATATTGTTTTGCGGCGGTATTTGTGTAGTAGAATGGAGTTATAAAATAAACCTTTTAATTCCTGAAAATGCGTTGCATGTAGATATAACTATTAACGAAGATTATAGCCGCACTATAGATATTCGTTCTTAATTTAAAAAAACAAGGGATTTTATAGGTGATTTTATGGAAAATATCTTGGAAAGTGTAAAGATTTTTATTTCTAATATATATAATAAATTTCAAAATTTAAGAAGCGGTGAACACCATGATATGGTTAATCTTATCATGCGCTTAGGGCTTGCTGTTGTAATTATCATTTTTCAAATTATTCTGCTAAAGCAAACATGGCGTTTGGCACGGTGGGCAGATAAGAAAATGCGCAAATATTTTAATAGAAAAATAGATCCGAAAAAAAGCAAAAAACTGTCTATGATAATGGAAAAATTAGATAAATTGTCTTTGCTTGATAAAATAAAGAATTTATCAATTTTAGATCCAAAACATATAATAAAAGCACTTTCATTCGCTATATTATTGGCAAGATGGGTTCTTGCAGTTTTACAATTATTATTTATAACTCTTCCTCTCATATTTGGTTTATTCGAGCCAACACGTGGACTTGCTACAAGATTATTAGGACATATTTTAAATCCGTTAAAAAGCTTTGCTTTAGCGTTTTGGAATTACATACCGAACATTTTTGCAATAGTAATTATTTTATTTATTGTCCGCTATGTCATGAAGGCGATGAGATTCTTTACAAAACAAATTGCTGATGAAAAAATCAAAATACACGGATTTTTTTCTGACTGGGCAGTACCTACATATAACATTCTGCGTGTAGTTGTAATAGCCTTTACTATTGCCCTTGTTTTTCCATACCTGCCTAATTCAGACTCTAATATTTTTAAAGGTGTTTCTGCATTAGTAGCTGTTTTATTTTCTCTGGGATCAAGCTCAATAATCGGCAATGTAATAGCCGGTATAGTAATGACATATATGCGCCCCTTTAAAATCGGAGACCGTATCCAAATTAACGGCATAACAGGTTTTGTCGTTGAAAAAGGCGGAATGGTTACACGTATCCGGACACACAAAAATGAATTTATCACAATACCAAATTCAATGATTCTTTCAACTAGTGTTACAAACTATCATACTTCTGCAAATGAAGGGCAAGACGGGCTTATTGTCTACATACGCATAACTATGGGGTATGATGTGCCTTGGCGTAAAGTACACGAAATTCTTCTAAATGCTGCTTTAAAATCAGAACATATTTTAAAAGAGCCAAAACCTTTTATCAATCAAGTTGCCCTAGATGATTTTTATGGTGCTTACGAATTAAACGCATACACAAAAGATGTACACATGTTACCGCGTGTTTATTCAGAGGTTTATACAAATATTCAAGACGGTTTTTTCGAAAATGGAATTAGTTTATTTGCGCCGCATTATCAAGTTCAAAAACATGTGGAAAAAATATAACGCTACACAGGTTGTTCTAAAATTAACAACAAAGGCAATTCTTGAACATAATCTTGTTCAAGATGGGGATAAAATTTTAATTGCATCTTCAGGCGGTAAAGATTCGACTGTATTGTCGTTTATGCTTGAGGCAGTGCGGCCTGCAATAAAAAAAAATTATGAGTTAGCGGCAGTTCATATTTCAAGCGATTTTTGCGCTTGCTGCAAGAAAGGCGCTTTAAAATCAAAGCTCAAATCATGGAACATACCGTTTACTGATATTTTTGTACCGATAATCGGCCGCTTAAAAGAAGGCCGGAAAATGAATTGTTGGTGGTGTTCTACACAAAGACGAACCGAACTTATAAGATATGCAATGGAAAATAATTTTAACAAAATTGCTTTAGGGCATCACTTAGATGATGTTATCGAAACTTTCTTTATGAATATGACATCTAAAGGAAAGCTCAGCGGCATGAGTATTAATTTAAAATATGACAAATATCCATTAACTTTAATAAGGCCTCTTTTTCTGGTGGAAGAGCGTCAAATAATAGAATGTGCAAAAGAAAATGACATATTAAAAAACGTATGCACATGTCCTTACGGCATAAATTCAAAACGGCGATCTATTAGGGAGCGTATCGCTGTATTTACAGGCAATTCAAGTGATGTAAAACGGCGTATTTTATCGGCATCTATGGAATTTTCAGGAAATGCTACATCTCCCTAGCCAATTTATCAGTACGCCACCATACGACACGTACCTCGCTATTTGTAGCTAATATTGCAGAAAGTATACCTTCATTTGACACATCAAATGAACAGAATTGTAACTCTTCAGAGCTGACATTGATAAAACCTCTTCGCTGTTCGGCTGTTTCTTTTAATGACAATAACAAAAGAGAGAAACCGTTTTCTAAAGGAAAGTATAACATTATACGATCTTCGTTAATTGCACCAAAAATTGAATAAAAAAGATTTTCGGTCAATTTTTTATTGTTTACAACTGTAACAGATTCGTAAAACGGCAGCATAATACTGTTTAGACACTCCCCTGTTTCCGGATCTACAACCCAGATAAAAGATGAGTCCGGTTCTCTTCCTGCGACTGTATTTGTTGTTTCGTCCATTACTTCACGATAATAGTCAACTTTTAAAAATATTTTTCTCTCATCAGGTGAAATAACAATAGTGTCTAATGAAGGAAAAAGTCCAAAACGCTCTTTTGGTGTATATAGAGAATCAAGTGCAAAAGGTATACGATATAAAAGATGTCCGTTTTTATCAAACCAATAAATATCCCATGACGATGGAAGATGGCACACAACTACAAGCTCATCATTTATGGATGTGTAGATATTGTTTATTCCGGCAAATGGTGTGCCCCCCGGTCCTTCTTGCCCCAAATATTCTATAAACCTGCCGTTTTGATCAAAGTGCAGAACAACAGAATCAAGAAGTGCCATGCTCTTTCTGTCGTAGCTATGACGTTCACTTGGGATCCTGTCTTCAACAAAAATATTACGCATAGAATCTACGGCAATACAGCCGGGTTCTCTTAACGGCCACGGATACGCCCATCTTGTACTTGACTCCGCCTCATTTAAATTACGAAGTGTTAATGGAGATGGATTTGTATCTTCATTGTAAATCATAAATAGTAAATCACTATATGAATTATACCGTACAACTTTTTGACCGTTACCATTTGATATATAAAAAAAACCGTCCCGCATACGGAATTTTGTTTTTCCGGTAGTACGCTTGCCTTCAATATTAAAAAGATCTATTTCGTCTTCTAGTCTTCCAATATCCATTGACCATAAATCTTCTCTGGAAATAGAATTAACTTTTACCCATGAGCAAGAAGAAAAAAAACCGATAATAAAAAAAATTAAAATGCAAAAATATCGTGACATATTATATTTCATTTTACCTCATTCACCTATTTTTTTTGAATACCTTATAATTTATTTGCGGAAATATTGTATTACTTTGTTCAAGATCTGTTAGAAATTTTGTATTTAAATGATTACTGCCTAGAGACTCGTAAATCGTGGTAAAGTTTCGGATATGATCCTCTATACGTTTACGCGCGTAGGACTTCCATCTTGGCAGTGAGCTACTATGTATTTCTGACATTAAGCGCG
Organism: Termitinemataceae bacterium; assembly: GCA_036245275.1. Classification (GTDB taxonomy): domain Bacteria; phylum Spirochaetota; class Spirochaetia; order Treponematales; family Breznakiellaceae; genus BTID01. Next base: position 4,199 of record BTID01000224.1, on the reverse strand, counting down.
GCCAGTCACTGCTTAGGGCTAACATTATTTCTCTGGCAGCTTGATTTAAACAACGCTCGCGTACGCCTGTTTCGTTAGGGAAGCGGTCTGCTAATTCACTCATTCGATCGATAGAGCGCAAAATATGTCTATACACCCAATCATTATTTGCATCAATTGTTGTTTCTGCATAACCATTAAAATTTGATGATGAGAATTCTGTTTCAACAGTTTGCATTTCTTGGTTTTTTTGATCTTCTAAATATTCTGATGGTGTCATAAAAATAAGTTCTTTATTATTTGCAGAGACCCTAAAAAGATTTTCTAAGAATACAGTGCCTTCGCAGAAGAAGCGTCCAAAAAAATCTGCATCCCAAACACATAAACTAATAAGTTTTTTACCGCTTTCAACATCACTTTTATCAAGATTTTCTGCTGCCTGATTTAGAATAGAAAGGCGTTTTTCAAAAAAAGTTTTTGCTAAATCTTTTGCTTTACTGTGCGCAAGTTCGATATTGTAAATTTCTTTATTGATTGCTTTATATTTATATCCTGAAGGTATTCTTATACCTTTTGAGTTTAAAAAAAGCTGTATATCGTTTTTTTGGTAATTCATCAACCGCATCTGCAAAAAAATCAAGAAAGGCAGAATCAAAATACAAACCTCTCTTTCTATCCATTATGTCGTTATATGCATAAAAATCTTTGATAAATAAAGTAGTGCCTATTTTTGTTTTTACAGGATAAAAACTGCCGTATTTTGAAATTGGATTTGAAAGAAGCGCACAATGTGTTTCAACAACAGTCCATTTATATTTATTAACCTGTAAATATTGATCTAGCGACGCATCCCATCCTAATTCAGGTAAAAGAATACCATTACTCCCGGATAAGAAAGAAATATTATGTGATACTAATCCGGTTTCCAGCAAGGCATTTATTGTCTCTTTATTATTTTTATAAAAGGGCAAGAAACAATTTGTAGCAGGTGCACAAATTAATTCTAAAACTCCTTTTTTTTGAAATTCCGCAAAGGCATTTAAAATATTATTATTATATTTTACACAAAATGATTTTCTGTTATTTATTGCGCATGTATGATAGTAAGTTGCAAGATTTAAAAAATCATTGTTATTCGCCGTTCTTTTTATTTCGGAATTTCCAAATTCTTCTTGCCTTTTTAGCCAAAGAATATATTTTTTTATTAAAACTTCATCTTTTAGCATCTCACACATTGTGGGTGAGATGCTAAGCGCAATCTTAAACGGCACAGAATCATCTTGTAGTTTTTCCATCATACTTAAAAGCGGAAGTAATGTTTTTGATATTGTGCAGAAGAAAGGTATCTCCTCATACGTAAATTGTACTTCCGGATGACGAATAAAAGGCAAATTGCAATTTAAAAGTATTGAAATTACATTTTTATTTTTCATTAACAGATTTTTTTATATTTAGATTTAAATTTAAAGAACGCTCGGTATTGCGTAATACAGGAATATCATCTAATCCTGAAATTACTGCAAACTTATTATTTTGTAATTCACCGCTATTTTCACCCGGAAAACCTAAAATACGCGGCAGTACAAATGGTTTTGATACACAAACCACAGATGTTTTTCCATCCCGCAGCAAACAAAGCTCAACTTGAAAAGAAGCATTATTCATATTTTTACATAAAGTTCGGCACTGACTGTCAGATTGAAAATTTAAATATCTTGATGTATCGTTATTATCAACTGCAACTGTAAAAAGTCCGCTTGCATCGTCTTCAAATTTGGAATTTGAAAGCTTTACTTTGATTAAATACCCTTGAAAGCCGGGTTTTGATTCAATTTGTTTTTTTTCTATGTTGCGTATCTCCCAATAAACAAAAACCCAAAGAGGGTCGCGGACTAATGTTTCAATGAATGTTAAATTATATTGCTTAGGTATTTCAGAAGTAAGCTCAGAGTCTACATGATTGATTTGTTCGCTTTGCAGTGATTTTTTTGAGATTTTTTTATTTTCACCCTGATCGTCTTGGTAAATATCTAAACATGGTGCACTTTCTAAAAGTTCATCAATTATGAATAGACGATCGACATTTGGGTGTATGTCTATGTCTAAGCGCTTAGCAAGCATTATAAGCTCGTCAGTGCTGTATTTTTGTAGATTTGATTCATTTATAAAATTGTCTTGCATGTTCATGTTATAGTATATTTTCGGTAAAAGAGGCCTGTAATGTCAAGTACCTGTTCATTTTTTACGGAATTCACGCGCCATATCACGATTTAAGTCTTTTTCGCGTATGACCGCTCTCTTGTCAAAAGATTTTCTACCTTTTGCAAGACCTAGCTCCACTTTGACCATGCGGTTCTTCAAATAAAAAAGCAGCGGCACCAATGTAAAACCTTTTTCTTCGACCTTGCGTGTAAGACGCTTAATTTCGTCTTTGTGCAAGAGCAATTTTCGCGGCCGTTGCGGCGCATGATTAAATACAGAAGAAAACGGATTTTCATTTACCGTAAGTTGGCGCAGCCAAACCTCGCCGTTTACAATATCTGCCCAAGAATTAGGGAAAGAAATCTTTCCTTCTCTAAATGATTTTATTTCTGAGCCGCAAAGAACAATGCCGCATTCATACTTATCATCAATTTCATAATCAAAATAAGCTCTGCGGTTTTTACCGATTATTTTTATGCCGCCTACTTCATTGTTTGCCATGTGTTAATCATCCTTTGTTTTAAGAACCGCCAAAAACGCCTTATCCGGTATTTCGACATCGCCTACCATTTTCATGCGCTTTTTGCCTTCTTTTTGTTTTTCTAAAAGCTTGCGTTTGCGTGTAACATCCCCTCCGTAGCATTTTGCCAAAACATCTTTACGCAGGGCATTGATGGTTTCGCGTGCTATTATTTGGCTGCCGATTGCACCCTGAATCGGTATCTTAAACTGCTGGCGCGGTATTTCTTTACTTAGACGCTCGCATACAACTTTGCCTCTTTCGTAGGCATTATCTTTAAATACAAGTTGTGAAAGAGCGTCAACGATTTTGCCGTTTAGCAAAATATCAAGTTTGGATAATTTTGTTTCTTTGTAACCGACTATGTCGTAATCAAAAGAGGCATAACCGCGGCTGATGCTTTTTAGCTTGTCATAAAAATCAAACAAGACTTCGGCAAGCGGCATTTCATAAATTACCTCAATGCGTTTTTCATCAAGGTATGTCATATTGGTTTGCACTCCCCTTTTTTGCAAACACAGTGTCATGATGTTCCCTAAAAAATTTGAGGGTGTGATAATTGAGGCTTTGATATAAGGTTCTTGTGCGCTTTCGATTCGGCTTTCTTCAGGATAATCCTGAGGATTGTCGATCATTTTTTCTTCGATAGCGCCGCCCTTTCCATGCAGGAACACTTTGTATTTTACGCTAGGTGCAGTAAAAATAATCACTTGATTAAACTCTCTCTCTAAGCGCTCTTGTATTACTTCAAGATGGAGCAGCCCCAAAAAGCCGCATCTAAAACCAAAGCCTAATGCCGCAGAAGAATCTTTTTCGTAAATAAGAGAGGCATCATTTAGTTTTAATTTTTCTAAGCTTACTTGCAGCTCCTCATAGTCATTGGTATCAATCGGGTAAATTGATGAGAATACAACCGGCTTTACTTCCCTAAATCCCGGCAATGGGGCATCGCATGGGTCTCTTGCACTCGTTACCGTGTCCCCTACCCTAACATCACTTACAGTTTTTATTCCGGCTATGATATACCCTACCCCGCCTGCATCAAGCTCAGATGTTTCGGCTAACACAATTTTAAACAACCCTACACTTTCAACTTCATAGTCAGAACTGTTGTGCATAAAACGGATCTTGTCGCCTTTTTTTATTTTGCCGTCAAACAGGCGGATATGCACAACAACACCTTTGTATGGATCGTAGTGGCAGTCAAAAATCAGAGCGCGTAGTTTTTCATTTGTGCTGCCGCTAGGACAGGGAATACGCTCAACTATAGCTTCAAACAATTCATCTATTCCGGTGCCTTGCCTAGCCGAAACTAAAAGAGCGTTTTCTGCATCAAGGCCTAAATCCGTCTTAATTTGTTTTTTTGTAGCAGGTATATCGGCAGCATTCATATCGATTTTGTTGATGACAGGCAGAATCTCCAAATCATGCTCCATAGCAAGATACATGTTGGAAAGTGTCTGCGCCTGCACTCCCTGCGTCGCATCAATTAAAAGCA